>JAHJDR010000043.1 GCA_018812345.1 bacterium
CCGTCATTGTCTGTATCATCGTCTTCTTCGTCCCCTACCCCATCGCCATCAAAGTCATAAGATACACTGGCATCCACGGGAAAGGCGTCAATGCCATCCAAAACCCCGTCACCATCTGAATCTTCGACAAGGGGATTGCAGCTCGCCAAAATTTCATCAAAATTATTGAGGCCATCTTCATCATCGTCAAGTCCAGTCGTGGCCCAGTCACTTCCTGTAAGATCAAGCGAGATTTCAGTGCCGCTCACTGTTATGGCGCTCTCAATCATTGCCAGCGCAATTGAATCACTGCCATCTTCTGCAAAAAGTGCCTTAACTTTTTTTATGAGTGATGAATATGATGATGAGGCTGTGACAAGTCTAAATTCCACAACATAATCCCCATCCAGCACATTATCGATCCTTGCATAATACTGATTTTCAGCGGTGTTATAACTTGGGGCATCTACAGGACCATAGGTTGATGCGCCTTTTTCGCCATCCACACTGTTAAACAACTCCATTTCATAGGAATACTCATCCACAGCACCCAGGCTTGAAATGTCTGTCACAGCAAATATAATCTGTTTTTGAGAACCTGAGATTGTGCCAGAGCCACTACATTGTGACATAAAAAACAGTGTTATAAATAAGCCAAAGATATATTTTTTGTTGTTTTTGTTAGCTATCATAAAAATCTCCAAGCTACTGAGTTAAATGCTCAAAAAAATGTTCCAAGGTTGATGCCTGATAATAGGGATCTACAGACATCATAGACCCCATATAGGCCCCAGCTGTGGTTTGTAGGGCTTTTACCTGTCCTGTATTAATCACATTGATGGTTATGGTTGTAGACTCCCCTGTGTCTGTATCCTTGACAGTGAGTTGTTGTGTTCCTTCCTGTAACGGAGCTGCATAAACCGTTTTGACCGAATTCGTATCACCTGCGCTCACAGAAAAATTAATGTCCCCGCTGATGATGTCTTCCAAAACCGATTCAGACCCATTAAATAAATCTGCAACCTCAAATTCTACATCTGTTGGTGCATAGATTTTGGGCACAAATCGGTTCGTATACACAGTGGCATTATGATACGTATTAGCAAATACTGGCACTGCCTTGATTATTATATTGCTAACTGTGGTGTTGTCCTCACCAACCATGACGTTTTCAGAGACACCTCTTAAAATAGCATAGCCATTATAATTTACCGCTTCCACTGTTACAGTAATAGTCTTGCCTGCTGTTAAACCCTCAAAGGTTACACTTTCGGTATCAAAACCAAATTTTTGTTTTATGGGTGATTCAATACCTTCACCTTCAATGCTCACCAAAAAGTAATCAATGCGTGAATGATCAACATTAGGGTCAAAATCAACGTCATTGGTAATGGCTAAGGCAAGCCTTCCATTGCCATTCCCCACTTTGGAGCTGCTGCCACAGGAAACAACCAAAAAACATGTGATGATGAAAATAAATATAATGTTTGTTTTTATACTTTTCATAACATTCTCTTATTTAAAATCGTCAAAGCCAATTGTGACTGAGCCCGTGCCGTCACCAGAGCTGCCGGAATTAGCCAACACAAGGCCTGTCACGATACCGCCAACAATAACAACCCCCGCTGCCGCCCATACGGATTTTTGCTGATACCATGGTTTTTTGCCAAGAGCATCAATTCTGGGGTCTACAATAAGTGAATTATCAAAATCCTTTTTGTACATATCCATGGTGTCCCTGCTCAAAAAATAATGCAGATGGGCTGCAAAATACGTTACAGCATCGGGGGATGATTTTTTGAGATTGCCAATCTTTTTGAATGATAGTTGCTTGTAAACCTGATTATACTTTGGATCCACAACCTGTACTGTTGGTTGATATTTTCCATTCGTGGCAGACACATCCACAAACACAATTTTTCTGGCCTTGGATAACATAGAAATCAAACCTGCCACTTTCAGCCGTGCCTCGACTGACAATATATTGTTAGTAGAAATTTTTTCGTTTTTGCTTCGATCCCATGCAAGGACAGTGTTTTGCATGGCATAAGTTGCACCTTTTTTAAGACTTATTTTTTTCTGTACTGGTCTTCTGTTATCAGCACTCATGACAACCTTCCATTTTCCGCTTGGCAATTTGATTTCAAGAGGGCTTTGGCCTACATACACGTCGTTTACCAGAACATCGACCGACTCAGGCGTTGTGCTTTTTATAATGAGTTTTGAATCATATTTGATTGTGTCTCTTGTTTTAAAAACAAAATCTTTAAAGTTTTTGTCAAAGTGTGCCACATTAAAATCAGCTTCTTTGTTCGCTCCAAAAACATCTTTGACAATCGTTCCGGCCTCGTTTTTTTTGTCTGCCCTGAACAACACCCAGCCCTTGTATAATTTGGCCAAAACAACAATGTCTGCTGTGTCCTTTGAGAGAATACCGTCTTTATCAACTCCATCAATAACGCGGTCCATGCTCTTTAGGATGTTTGCTGTGTTTTTGCTTTTAAGATACTCTGCCCTGCCGTGTTTAATCATCCTGATGTATTCAACAAGTTTTGGATTTCTTTTTTTGGTTTTTGGGGAAACTTTTTGAGCTTTGTTAAAATTGTTTTTGATGATTTGATCCACAGCTCTGGCATCCAGAATATTGAATGATTTTTTAAGGCGCTCTCTTAAAGAAAATGCCATTTCACGATTTATGGCAGTTAATTCCTTGCTGCTATTATTAATCACAGGAACAATGGCGATGGTCTGTAAATTATTTTTTTTAGTTGGCTTTGGAGTTTGCGCTAGAACTGAAAAAGGAAATGTGAGAGAAACAATCAAAAAAAATACAAGGCCCTGTTTATAAGTTTGGTTTAGCATATTTGATTCCCCAATTTGTTAACAATTGATAAAGCAAATGCCGTGCCAAGTTGTAATGTCTTCTAGTGTATTGTAATTTTACAACTTTTCATTTTGAGCCTTAAAAAAGTGTAAAGTTTTTGCTTTACACTGTAAAATCCTTATTTTTCATACTGTTTGCTTTATAATTTTCACTTCAAAGTTGTTTTGTGCTATTTTCCCTAAAACAATTGTAAAAAAGTGTAAAAAACCCTCTTTACAACTTTTATTATTTTTCAGCTCTAAAGAAGTACCTTTTACAAGATCAAGGCTTATTTTCAACAAGCTGATTACATAAGTTTTTTTATTAACTCAAAATTCCTTTATTGCCGATTTAGCACGTAATCAGCAGCTTTTTGAACCTGTCTGACTGACCTAATTTTGACGATACTGTATAATAAATAAATCAAAATTGAGCCCAAAAAGGGCACAAGCCAAGTGTAGTTTTCTTTAAAAAAAAGTAAAAACTTTTTCTATTGCTTCATTCGTCATAAGCCACCTCTTTCAACATTTATTTGCATCCAAACCATGTCATGCTAATATGCAGATTATGGGCCAAAACAGACAAGAAAGTAGACTTATGAAAATAAAAAGAAATTTACCAAAAGAACAAAAACAAAGTCA
>JAHJDR010000317.1 GCA_018812345.1 bacterium
CTTTGGCATAAAACCTGGATTATACTTCCACGTTTTAAAGGGTAACTCGATGGGCCAATTTTCAACAAAGTTTAAGGCAATGCCAAATGGAGAATACCCAGTATCACGCCAATGCGCACGCTCTGGTATTTTTGCTTTTTTTGGCTTCTCCAGCTGCATTTCCGCGTCATCTCTTTCCCAAATCGCTTCAAAATAGGCATTGTCAAAGAAGAGACATTGATTCTCTGTCCCCTGCCCTTCATGAATCCTCCCACGCCCCATATTAAACCCATTGTTTTCCAGCTTGCCTAACAATTCCGTGGCCTTTGGTTGCGTAAAAACAAAGATGTGATTTAGTTCTAGCATGGTATTCCTCTAAGATTAATTAAGGTCACTTACTAACTTTCTTAACTCATCAGGATTCACTGGCTGTTGTAAGTAGCCAGTGGCTCCCATCTTTTTTGCTTTTGGTTCTTCTTCTGAACGACTATATCCAGAGATAAGATAAAAGGGTACGTTAGGATCCATATTTCTAACTTTTGACAACAACGAATAACCATCCTTTTGCCCTTCGCCAAAGTTAATATCTGATAGAATAATATCAATTTTATCATTGTTAATATGATCAAGTGCTCTTTCCACGCTGGCTGCTGTAAACACATTTACATTCTGTGATTTAAGCAGTATCTTAAAAGCAAGGAGAAGTGAAGTATCATCATTCGCTATTAAAACGTTTCTCTTCCTCTTTTTCAGTTCAAGTTTAGCAGCCTGTGTCTTTTCCTGTATCGTTTCAAAGGTTTTTAGAGCTAAAAACTGTAACAACTCAGATTGTTTCATTGGCTTTGGCAAAAACCCCATAAAGCGGGAACTTTTAATTTCTCTTATGTTCTTATCCAACTCCTTTTTTCTCTTATTTGAGTGGATTAATACATGAGTACATGGGTACTTTTCCAATACTGTACCTGCAAACTCATAACCATTCATCTTTCCTATGCCCATATCTATATCTGCAATAACGTAATCAAAAGCACACTCTTTAAATAACATTAGAGCTTCTTCAGCAGAAGAGGCCTCAATAACTTTAATATGATCTACTATTTGTGGAATTGATCTAATTAAACTTCTTACAGTCTCTCTAAACAATGGCTCATCATCCATGATAAGAAAATAAGACTCTTTATTCCTTTGTTTAAGCAGTTTCATAAATTCAGACATATTTTTACTCTCGCCATAGTCTATTCTAACTGCTTTTTCTTCTTTAAACATCTTCAATTCATTAGAATGCCTTATGAGTTCATCTGGATTAGCAACAATATCACCTCCGCAAGAAGGTATGGTAAGAATAAACTTCGTCACTTCATCTTGTTGATCATTCTCTGGAAAAGAATATACAGATATCTGTCCTCCATGTAATTCAACTAGTTTTTGTGATATTGATAAACCCAAACCCGTTCCACCTTTTTTGTTCTTTGTAAAAAAAGGATCAAATAATTTTGGGATTATTTCTTCTGGAATTGGTGATCCGCTATTGCCAATATGAATCTCTACATTTTCTCCAACATCATATGTTTTAAAAAACAATCTACCCTTACCCTGCATAGCCTCAACTGCATTACCGACAATATTTGTAAACACGCGTATCATTCTGTTTATATCAGCATGAATATATTTATTGTGTTCAAAGTCATACTCAATACTAATATTAACAGCCTCTTTTCCTCGAAATACATCACTAAGAACTGCTAAGATTAAACTTTGAACATCACATTGTTTCTTATCTAACTCCAATGAATCAGATGAAAACTCTAGTATCTCTGACAACATGGCATTTGTTTGTGATATGTTTCTATCAACATCTGCCATGAACTTATTAAGCAGATCTGGATTATCTTTAATTTCTGGAAGCATTGTCAAAATAGCTTTCATTGATGTGAGAGGTTTGCGAACATCGTGCGCGATTTGTGCCGTTGTTTGACCAATAGCTACAAAAGAGGCCTTCTTTTTCTCATCTATTTGGTATTGACGAATATTATTTACCATCTCGTTAAATGTATTTCCTAGGGCACCCAGTTCATCATTTGTTTTAACAGAAATAGTTACATTTTCTGATTTAGTACCTAGGCTTTGACAAGCCTTTACA
>JAHJDR010000044.1 GCA_018812345.1 bacterium
CATTTGCCTCTTAAAGAGGATTCAAGGGCTTTCACTTTGAATCTTTTTTCGGTGTAAAAAACTCACTTCTTATTATTTTCACTAGCAGAATTAGCAGATAGAACCTCAAGGTAAAATGTATCTACTAAGACGCTTGTTAAGATCCAAAGGCTTTCCTCAAGAAGAGTATGCGCTTCTTAAGGAATTAGAAGTAAAAATCCAATATCATTTCAAAGACTTAGACCTGCTCAAAAAAGCGCTTTCTCATAAATCTTATGTGAATGAAAACAAACTAGATGAATTTGATCACAATGAAAGATTAGAATTTCTGGGTGATGCAGTATTGGAGTTGGGCATTAGTTGTCTTCTCATGAAAACATTTATGCGATCTCATGAAGGAGAAATGTCTAAACTCAGGGCCTCTATTGTGAATGAGCTCGCCTTATCAGAAATTGCCCGTAAGCTTGAATTGGGCAAATTCATGTTTTTGGGTAAGGGCGAAGAGCTCTGTGATGGACGGGAAAAAAATTCACTTTTAGCTGATGCGCTTGAAGCAATATTAGGGGCTGTGTATCAGGATAGTAATTTCAAAACAGTTTATAAGCTCATTCAGTTATTGTTTTTGCCCACCATTGATCGGGCGACGCGTGAAGACATTAACCGAGATTATAAAACAAAACTGCAAGAAGAAGTGCAGAATCAGTTAAAAATATCACCCCAGTATCGTCTTGTGAATGAAACAGGGCCTGATCATGATAAAACTTTTGAAGTGCAACTTTCTATTAGCAATCATATTGTTGGGCAAGGGTCGGGAAAATCAAAAAAACAAGCAGAACAAAATGCGGCTAAAGATACACTTGATAAACTGGAAGATATTATTCAAAACATTAATATAAATAATAACAGTAATAATAACGGTAATCATAACCAAAATAATCATCAAAACAATGGCCACTAAATCACTCACCATAGCCCTATTGGGCGTACCAAATGCCGGGAAGTCAACATTGATTAATGCGATTGTGGGCCAATCATTGGCAGCTGTTCATCACAAGCCACAAATGACACGACGGAATTTGCTGGGCATTCATACAAAAAATAACACTCAACTGATTTTTATTGATACGCCAGGGTTGCATAAACCTGAAGGTGTGCTCAACGAAATCATGATGCAAAATCTCAATGAGGCACTTGCTGAAGCGGATCTTGTTTGTGTCTTACTAGAAGCTGATCGAAAGCCTCCTGCCATTATTACTGATGCTATTTCACGTCTTCATGATGACAAAAAACTTGTTCTTCTTCTAAATAAAGCAGACGTTAATTCCAAAGACTGGGTACTTGACCCTAAAAAACTCATTACCCAATTTCAATTACCCCTGTTTGTCGTATCAGCTCTAAAAAATAAAGGTATTGATGGCCTTATCGACTATTTGCAAAAAGAGGCCGTTGAACAACCTTTCTTTTATAACGAAGATGATCTCACCACAGCCACCTGTCGCGACCTTGTGAAAGAGTATATCAGGCAAGAAGTCATGGAGCATTTACATCAAGAAATTCCCTATCATGTGGGGGTTGTTATTGATTCTTTTGAAGAAAAAGAAAAAAAATCAGCTATTAAAGCGGCTATTATTGTGAATCGTGATTCGCAAAAAGGCATGGTTATTGGAAAAGGTGGAAAAACCATTGATAAAATTAGAAAGGCCGCTATTTTACGCATCAAAGAGCTCATGGGAACTCCCATCACCCTGAGCCTGTATGTAAAAGTTGATCAAAATTGGATTAAGAATGGGACGAAGATAAAAGAGTACTTTTAAATCTGGTTCACGGGTTCTCAGGTTCTCGGGTTCGCAGGGAAAAAAAACAGCGACCCTGCGGCCCAGAGATCCAGCGACCCTGCGGAACGAAGTGACGCAAATATGTGTGGAATTATCGGCATACATAATCATCCCGAAGCTGCTACGCTAGCTTATCTTGGATTACACGGTTTACAACATCGCGGTCAGGAAAGTGCGGGCATGGTTACTGTTAAAGATAGTGGTTTGCAATGTCATCACGCCATGGGGCTTGTGGCTGATATATTTTCACAAGATGTGATTGATCGCTTGCAAGCAAACCATGCTATTGGGCATGTGCGTTATTCAACATATGGCGAAAGTCATATTAAAAACTGCCAACCTTTTCTGGTAAACTCCATGTTAGGTTCTATGGCTGTGGCTCATAATGGTAATCTGGTTAATGCGACAGAAATTCAAAAAAAGCTGGAAGAAGATGGGGCAATTTTTCAATCAACCATGGACACAGAAGTTATTGTTCACCTCATGGCCAAGTCCCGAAAAAAGAAATTTATAGACCGCCTCAAAGAATCACTGTGCCAAGTTGAAGGGGCTTTTTCATTATTATTTTTAACAAAAAAGAAAATGATCGCTGTTCGTGATCCCAGTGGGTTTCGTCCTCTTGTTATGGGTAAGAAGAAAGATTCTTGGATTGTGGCTTCAGAAACAACTGCCCTTGATCTCATTGGCGCCAAATTTGTGCGTGAGATTGAACCTGGTGAGATTGTTGTTTTTGAAAATGGTGATTATAAATCTTATCGTCTTGCTGAAAACTTACCAAAACGCAGTCATTGTATTTTTGAATACGTTTATTTTGCCAAACCTGACAGTCATATTTTTCATCGTGATGTATATGAAGTGCGGAAAGGTTTTGGCCAAATGTTAGCCAAAGAATCACAAGTGGACGGGGACATTGTTGTGCCGGTTCCTGATTCAGGTGTGCCTGCAGCTATTGGTTATGCGCAGGAAAGTGGTATTCCCTTTGAAATGGGATTGGTGCGCAATCATTATGTGGGACGTACTTTTATTGAACCGGAACAAAGCATTAGACATTTTGGTGTAAAGTTAAAACTGGGTGCGGTAAAAAATATTATTGAAGGAAAACGTGTTGTCTTGATTGATGACTCTATTGTGAGGGGCACAACTTCCAAAAAAATTGTTCGTATGCTCAGAGATGCTGGCGCCAAAGAAATCCATATGCGGATTTCATCACCCCCAACAAAGTGGCCCTGTTTTTATGGTATTGATACACCCACACGTTCAGAATTAATAGCCGCTAAAAAATCCATAAAAGAAATTCGGAACTACATTGGTGTAGACTCTTTAAAGTATTTATCTGTTGATTCCTTGTATTGGTTTGAAAAACAAAGCCAGCGAGAATGGTTTTGTGATGCCTGTTTTACGGGGAAATATCCTGTGGGATCAGATGTTATTAGTAATTTGATATAAGGATCGATGGTTCAACGGTTCGATGGTTCGAAGGAAAAATCCAATTGACCCAGAGAAAATCCTTTTTTTGTCATTGCGAACCTGAGCGTAGTGATGGTGAAGCAATCCAGGTAGTAGAAACAAAGGCTGGATTGCCGCGTCATCCCGCAGTGCGGGATTCCTCGCAATGACAACTTATAATATGGCCTTATCTAAAATTATAATCGGAACCCGCGCTTCAAAGTTAGCCCTTTGGCAGGCAGAGCATGTCAAAGCCCTTATCGAAAATAAGTTTTCTATTCCTGTAAGTATAAAAAAAATATCTACAAAAGGTGATCGCATTTTAGATCGATCTTTAGTTGAAATTGGGGGTAAAGGGCTTTTCTTAAAAGAAATTGAAGATGAACTTTTAGCAGGTACTGTTGATATTGCGGTGCACAGCATGAAGGACGTGCCTCATGAAATGCCTCAAGGCTTATCGCTTGTGGCCATGTTGGAACGCGCTGATTCACGTGATGCGTTGCTCAGTGATAAATTTTCTTCATTAGCAGCATTGCCAGAAGGTGCAGTTGTAGGCACAACATCACTTAGACGTAGTGTACAATTAAAAGCATTACGCCCTGATCTTGTTTTTAAAGATTTGCGTGGCAATGTCGATACACGACTTAAGAAATTACAAAAAGGTGACTTTGATGCGATCATTTTAGCCGCAGCTGGTTTAAAAAGATTAGGCTTAGACAAACATATCACAGAGTATCTCGATACGGTTCCTGCAATAGGACAAGGTGCTATAGGTATTGAGTGTTCAGAAAAAAACACAGAATTAGTGAGCATGATAAAACAGCTTAATCATGAAGAGACATTCAAAACTGTTTCCTTAGAACGCCTCTATGCCTCTCAAGTGAATGCCTCATGCCAGACACCTGTAGGTTGTCATGTGTGTGTGGCTCAAGACCCAAAACAATTCCAACTCAAACTCTTCCACGCCAGTCCTGATGGGTCTCAAGCAATTCAAAAAGAAATGACAGGCACGTGGGAAGAAGGAAATACGCTTATTCAGATGCTAGTATTTAAGACTAAAGACTAAAGACTAAAGACTAAAGACTAAAGACTAAAGACTAAAGACTAAAGACTAAAGACTAAAGACTAAAGACTAAAGACTAAAGACTAAAGACTAAAGACTATCTCTTAAAAAA
>JAHJDR010000318.1 GCA_018812345.1 bacterium
CCACATTTGAGATCAATGCTACCTATGTTAATAAGTGCTTAGGCAAAATAATAGATGATCAAGAATTAAGTAAATATATACTTTAACTCTCGTTGTCCGTTGCTCGTTACCCGGTTTTCGTCATCCTACGACAACCGATAACCGATAACCGATAACCGATTCTTTATGAAAAGAGATTGTTTAAGAATAAATGAATTTACAAAAGAAGAACTTTTAAGCATCATTGACCGTGCTCTGGAGCTTAAAACACTTGTCAAAAAAGGTGAGTGCCCTCCTCTTTTGAAGGGTAAAACACTCGCCATGATTTTTGAAAAGGCATCAACGCGCACGCGTGTTTCTTTTGATATGGCTATGAATCACTTTGGTGGCCACTCACTTATTCTTGACCAACAATCCTCACAACTAGGACGTGGAGAAACTGTCGCTGATACGGCACGTGTCTTATCAGGATATGTTGATGCTATTATGTTCAGAACATTTTCTCATAGCTCAGTTCAAGAATTGGCAAAAAATGCCACAGTTCCTGTGATCAATGGTCTTTGTGATTCCTTTCACCCCTGTCAAATTGCTACAGATCTAACCACATTAAAAGAATACCATACCGATTTAGAAAACATGACTGTAAGCTATGTTGGTGATGGCAATAACATGACCCATTCCTGGATGACGGCAGCAGCGCTCCTCGGCTTTACACTCAAAATTGCCACACCAGAAGGTTATGGCGTTGGAGCACAAATCAAAGCAGAACTTTCAAATGCCTCTATTCATTATTTTACTGATCCTAAAGAAGCTGTGGCTGGCTGTGATGCCATCAATACAGACACCTGGTTTTCCATGGGCCAAGAAGTTAGTGATGAAAAACGAAATGCTTTTACCCCCTTCCAAGTAAATGCTGATCTATTGAAATTAGCCAAAGAAAATGCCCTTGTTCTTCACTGCTTACCAGCTCATCGTGGTGAAGAAATAACTGATGACGTCATGGATGGGCCACAATCAGTCGTCTTCACACAAGCGGAAAACCGCACCTATGCGCAAATGGCCATATTAGAAAAACTCATACTCACAGACGAACAAAGCCATGAATCTGGTGTTTTAATTTAAAGTTGTTTTTCTTTGTTATTTCAAATAGTTATATTATAGCGCAGCCTATAGGCAATCAATGTTGTTGTTGAGAAAACTCATTTACCTCAGGCTCAAAAACAGGTAAGTGGCATGAAAATGTATCGTTTTTTGTTTTTCATACTCATCCTCAGTAGCAGTCTTTTCTATTCCTTTACAATTACGGCAAGCACCGCAATTGACAAACCTGTTTACCGACTCAACATCAATGAATGTGTTGAAATGGCTCTGCGTAATAATGAAGACATCAAGGCTGCTGGTTTTGATATTTACACATACATTGCACGAAAAATAGAAGCCACAAAACGTTACATCCCCGTCATGGAATACAAATACCGTATTGCGCCTGTTCCTAGAGATTTGAATAACCCTGCTGAATCTTTTTTGGATGGCGATATATCTGTTTTGAACTCCATAAAAATCACAGCCGGCATTCCCATAACAACATTTGGTCGTTTAGAATTTAGCAAACAACTAGCTGATATTGGCATTGATGCGGGACGCCTTAAAAAGAAACAAAAGGCAGATGAAATTGTTCTCGATATTTACAAACTCTATCATGGCATTCTCTTAGCGCGAGAACTAAAAGTACTTGCTACAAAAGGTTTAAATGCTGTTGATGAAAAAATTGGCGAGCTTGAAAAAGAAGAAAATACAGACCAACTACAAATCCTCAAACTAAAAGCCATTTTTTATGAAGTAGAAAAACGCATGGATGAAGCGAATATGAAAGAAATCATTGCATTAGCCATGTTAAAAGTTCGAATGGGCATAGAAGATGATGTCAATTTTGATCTCAAAGATAGATACTTGAAAAGAGAATATTACAAAGCAAAATCATTTGATAAGTTATTAGAAAAATCAAAAGAAACAAGACCCGAATTTAAACTCTTATTACATCAAGTCGCTGCCAAGGAAAAACAAATCATATTAGAGAAAAAAGAATATTTTCCTAAACTCATCATGGGTGGTTTTTTTGAATATGGTTATAGTCCTGGCATCATTGGTGATGAAACAGACAGTGACTATACGAATCCCTTTAATTTCTTGAAAGCTGGCGGCGGATTTGAACTCAGCAGCCAGCTCGATTTTCGTAAAATTAAATCAAGAGTTGAGCTCGCTAAAGCAGAGCATTTAAAGGCTATTTCTGATAAACGCTCTAAATACAGACTGTTAGAAATTGATCTGAAAAATGCCCATCTCGAGTACCTGCAAAGACAAAAATTATTAGACCGAGCTGAGAAAGAAAAACGTTCTGCTAGACAGATAGTCTTTCTCACAAAAAGTAACCTCGACATAGGTCTTGGTGATAAAAAAGATTATCTAGAAGCCCTGCAATCATACTTACTTATTCAAGCAACAGTGTTTGAAAACATGTATAAATACAACTTGGCAATAGCCACACTACGCCATAAACTAGGAACGCTCACGCAAGCTTATGAACTGCATTCCTATTAAATTATTGCGATTTGAGGAGGACATCACAGTGACCATTTTTAAATTCATTATTCTTTCACTTACAATACCCCTATTGGTAAGCTGTTCGACTTCTCAAAGCTCAGCTAGTCAAACAAACAAAGCTGCTGCCCTACAAGCCAACACAGAAATAAGCACAAATACATCTACGGCTAAGCTCAGTGCTCAAGGTGCTGAAGCGTCTAGCAAAAGCTTAGAAGAATATGTTCCAAAAGTTTTAGAACCTAAAGATATCATCCCCCCCATGCAGTCTATCAAAGACCTTGATACAATGATTGAAAGTTATCACTTGGGCCAAAATCTGTCTTCAGATCAAATCATAAATAATAAATTACTGAAACAAAGAATTATTCGTGGTACTTTTGATATTAACGAACTCTGTCGTTTGTCTTTGGGTAAACACTGGCCAGAACTCGATAGCGCACAACAAAAGCACTTTGTAGAACTCATGACTAAGCTTTTAGAAACAAAAGCGATCTTCTCAAAAGAACAACTCAAGGGAACTAACAAATACTATACAATTAAATACAAAAAAGAGTTTTTTGATACTGCTGACAAAACAAAAGCAACAGTCTACACAGACATGTCTGTTCCAAAAGAAAAAATGACCCTCAATATTACGTATAAAATGCTTTTATCCCCTTATGGTTGGAAAATATTTGATGTCATTGTGGATGATGCCTCATTACTGACTAACTATAAATTTCAATTTGATCGCATTATCTTAAAAAATGGTTTTGCCGATCTCATCACCCGCATGGAAAAGAAACTTGATTCAATCAAAGGTGTTAAAGAAGAAACTGTAACAACAGAAGCTCAAGCTAAAAAATGACACAAGAAACCTCTCAAACAAGCAATGCTCCCTACAAAAGAGCTATCATGATTCTTATTGATGGCGCTAGACCAGATGTACTGACAAAAGAAATCATGAAAGGAAATTTACCTAATATTCAAAAATATTTTGTCCATAAGGGCACAAATAAAACCATGCTCACCTGTTTTCCCTCAACGACCGGACCAGCCTACCTCCCCTACCTCACAGGTTGTTTTCCAGGCACTTGCCATATACCCGGTGTGCGCTGGTTTGATAAAATTGCCTATGCCAAAAAAGGATGGGGCTTTAAAAGTTTTCGCAGCTATTGTGGTTTTGAAACACGTTACTTTGATACAGACATGAACCCTAACATTAAAACAGCATGGAACATTTACTCCCATGGAAAAAATATTATTGGGGGGGTCACAAAAGGTATCAAAGATGAAAACGATAAAACAAAGAAAAAACGCTCTCTCTACTACTACTATTCTCACCTAACAGACCGTTGGGCCTTTATTGACCAAATTGCCTCACAAAACCTAATAGAAACCATTAAACAAAAATATTTTGATTTTATCTTTGCTGTTTTTCCCGCTGTTGATGAGTATTCACACCGTAGTTCTTGCTTTCACGAAAGAACATTAAAAGCCTATCATGAAGTCGACCAGCATTTAGGAAAAGTCATTCAAACGCTCAAAGAACAAGATCTGTATGATGAAACACTCATTATGATTTTTAGCGATCACGGCCTATCAGACACCCACACTCATTTTGATGTGGGTCCTTGGTTAGAAAAAGAAAAAAAGATTCGCACCCTCTACTACTCCAATATTTTTAAATTCCGTTTTCAAGCATCCACCATGGTTTCGGGAAACGGCATGTGTCATGTGTATCTCAAGGGAGAAAATGGCTGGGGGTATCGTAAAACCTTTGAGGAAATCTCTAGCACATCAGTCCTTCTCGATGAATTTAGACTCAGACCAGAAATCGCTTTTGTGGCCTCTCAGGGAGCTGATAACAGCATACATATTCAAAATGATAAGGGGCATAGCTGGTATAACTTCGATGATACGACAAAAACAATCTCCTACAACTTTGATAACACTGATCCATTAGATCTTTTCTCAACTGATCAGGGTTTAGACAGACAGTGTTTTAGTTTTGATGATAGCCTGAAATTAACATGGGACAGCCCTTACCCTGATATTTTCATGCAACTGCACCAGTTGTTCAAAACACAGCGGACAGGTGATATAGTTTTATCAGCTCGTAAAGGTTTTGATTTTCGTGTTAAATTCGAGCACCCTCTGCACAAATCGTCACATGGTGCCCTGCTCCCTGAACACATGCGTGTTCCCTTGCTCATGAATCATCCTATCCAAGCAGAGCACATTCGCTCAATTGATCTTTTTCCTACTATGTTAAAATTAACAGGCAAAGAAATTCCTGAAGGGATTGATGGACGCTGTCTTGTTTGAAATCACGCTAGACGATAGACGATAGACGATAGCACGCTTATAAAGGTTCAATAGTCAACACCCCACTCCCCTGCAGCAAATACTCTTCATGAGTTTCTTCATCTTCAATAATCGTAGGTTCCGCTATTATATCGAGTGTGATATCCTCATCTTTATTATAATCTTCCACAACAACACCCGTAAGTTCAGGCGTGGAGCTTTCTAGAGTCGTCAGTAAATATTTTTCCTTATCACCTCTGGTATTAAACAAACTGCCATCTGTGCCTAGACAACTAGAAAACCAATCTTCTAACAAACTATCTTTATTAAATTTTATTTGTACAGCAAGTTTAGACTCTTCTTCTATGATTTCGTCTTCTTCTTCCGATGCTGGAATATAAGTGTATCGTGTCATGATATCAGCTTCTACATTTTCCATTTGAATATCTAGCTTACAACTAAACAATTCATTACCCGCCAAAAAACCCACTATATCAGTCATAATCTCAGCTGTTCCTGTTGAGCGAAAACGTTTTTCCACAACTTCAATTTCTTCTTCTAATTTTAAGGTGTACACTATTTCTAAAAACGGTGCTCCCGTATTGATATCGGTCACAACAACTTGTGATTCAAAATCAAACTTTAGTAAATGCGTGGCCCCCTCAGTGGGAATATCTTCGTAATCTTCATCTCCAGCTTCTTCACTGCCAAAC
>JAHJDR010000319.1 GCA_018812345.1 bacterium
CCACCCGTACAGGGGGCATCACCTGCTGTACCGGAATTACTGCCATCATCTCGAATGCCGTCGCCATCGATATCAGCATCACAAACATCACCCATGCCATCGCCATCGATATCTGATTGATCACTGTTGGCTGTCCACGCACAATTATCATCGCAGTTTGTTGTGTTGCCACCAGTGCAGGGATTATCATGCCAGACACCAGAGCCATCACCATCACTTAAAATGCCATCGTTGTCATCATCCTCTCCGGGAATATAGGAATCATAAATGGTTTCTATGCCAATGACTGTACCACTGTATTCACAATCTGTATCATACACATCGGAACCACACTCTAAGCTCTTTTTGGTTTGTGTAAATGTTCCTTTGAGTTCGCCTGAATCTTCATCTAAGGTAAGTTGAACTGTTTTTACATAATCTGTATCTGGGCATGTGTTGTGGTACTCTTTAGTGAGTAAAATGCTTTTGTCAGAAGTTTTGCAAGTATACTCATAAGGCGGCATTGTTGACCCAATTGAGCCAATAGAGCTCCATGACACAACCTGACAACCGTCAGAGGTAACTTCAATAATTTCATCAGTCGGATAGGCAGTATTGCACGAGTTCTCCTCAACCGTGTAATCTGTTTCCCAATAACCTAAAAGAGAGGCTGCTGGTGGATTTTCATTAAAATTTATAAAGGGATCAGAAGATCCACCACTGCTGCAATTAATAAATGTACTTACAAAGATTAGTAGAAGAATAAAAATAAAAGGATGTATTTTTGTATTCATTATATGCTCCTGTTATGCCCTGTCCAAAAATCTTCCCTACTGTCTATTATACACCTAAAACCCTATATGCCCTATGCTTATTTTCGGTGTGGTCATTGTGATAGTTGTTCGCTGTCATTAATATTACAGAGAAATTGATAGGAAAAAGAGAGAGTGAACAGAGTGTTGTTAAATGTTGATAAAGGAAGTTATCTGTTGTCCTACCCAAGCACCCTGCGAAGCGCATGTTTGGATGAGGAAGCCACCTGTAGGGGCATCCCAATCAAGCATTTCTCCGGCTAAAAAAATGCCTGGAAATTTCTTGAGCATGAGGGCCTCATCGAGATTTTCAAAACAAACGCCACCTGCTGTTGCAATGGCTGTTTCCAAAGGTTGTGGTTGTTCAAGGATTAGGGGAAAGTTTTTAATATGTTCAATGAGAGCGGGAAGAGATTCTTTTGTCGACTGATTTGTTTCATGAAATAAAAGGGCTTTGGCAGCCGGACATAAGTTAAGCTGTTTTACAACAAGGCGATAAGGGGAAAGTTTTTTGGGATTGTTTCTGAGTTTGTTTTCAAGGGCCTTTTTGCTGAGATCTGGTTTTAAATCAAGAAAAGCGTCTCCCATAGCGCCTAAAGTATACACAGGGGAACCTTCAAGACCATGTTTTGTAATAACAAGATCTCCCGCTTTTTTACCCTTATCATTTTTGAAAATAATGTTTTTCAGAGGTTGCCCGCAGGCTTCTTGAAGAAGCTCTTGTGACCAAGAAACATTATAGCCAACATTGGAGGCTTGAAAGGGGCTAAAGGTAATTCCTTTGTCTTTCAAACAAGAAACCCAGCTTGCGGGTTTGTCTAAATAACTTTGCCCGCCTAAGGCTAAGCAAACAGCATCAAATTGTTTTGATTTTTTTCCTAAAAATGAAAGTGTAATTTTGTTTTGATCACATGTGAAATCTTGCCACGAGTGTTCTGGAAAAAAGGTAACATCTTTTTTCTTAAGATGAGCGACCCAGTTTGTGATGAGTTCTGATGCTGTGTTGTTGATTAAAACTTGTTCAGAAGTTCCGATAAAAGTTTCTATATCTAGCGTGTTGAGTAAATCGATCCATTCGAATTGGAAGAAAGAGGAAAAACAATTTTCAAAATGCTTTGTGGGGCCTTTTATATGTTTGATAAAATCATTTTGTTTTTTTGTATTTGAGATGTTTAAACTTGTTTTGCCGGCTATGAGAACTTTGCGTCCAAAAAATTTATACTGATCAAAAACAGAAACGGAACACGTTTTATTTTGACTTAAAATATGGGCACAGGTCAAACCTGCTGGTCCAGAACCGATAATGGCAATTTTTTTCTTTAAGTGCGACATGGGTACATTATAGAGCAAAAAACATATAAAGTTTAATAATAATTATGAGGATCATTAAGCCAAAGGTAAAATCATTAAGTGCGCGCCACATAAAATTAGCGGATTTTATTATTTCTAACTCTTCTACGTAAATAACCTCACAGGCGCCTTGCCCCTTGTCCGTTCTTGTTGTGCTCGTTGTGCGGGCTCCTTGCTCTCCGTTGATTGAATAATTTACGAGATAGCCTTTTACTTTTATTTGGTCACCTGAACGCACCTCATTCAATTGATGAGAGATTTCTTCGTTGGCTGTAATGAGGTGGTTGTTTGAGAGTTCCTCATGATTGAAGTAGGGGACGTCTTTGAATTCATAACTATAATAACATGTCCAAGAGCCAGAATGGTAATCTACTTTTTGATAATAATTTCTAGCAAGGTTGCTTCCAAAAATAACGCAGACATCTTTTCGATTATAAGGATCTCTATCGTAATAAATATTGAACCACATTTTATCTAAATCACTGTAAGAGACAACAAGACCTGTAAGCTCATAGTCATATAAAGGTGTTATAACATATTCTTTGTCACCAAATAACATTGTAAAAGGTTGGCGATCTGTTTGGGTCTGAGTTGGTTGCTCTAAAAGTTGTGCATCAATTTCCTTTGGGCTAGGGAGCTGCTCTGTTTTAAAATAGGAGTAACCATAGAGAAGTAGGCAGATGATAAAAGCATAGGAAAGAATTTTGCTTATTTTGCGAATAAGCTCTTTGTTCATTTTGTAAGAGCTCCTTTAAAAACATGAATGGTTCTTTCAATGTCATCAAGGGTATGTGCTACTGAAATAAAACCAGCCTCAAAGGGGCTTGGTGCTATGTAGACGTGATTATCTAAGAAATGATGAAAGAGTTTAATAAACTTATCCTTGTTGGCTTTGCGTGCGTGATCGGCATTTATTACTTTTTCATCTGTAAAGAAAATAGAAAACATAGATCCCACACGATTGATACAAATAGGTTCACCAGCTTTTTTGGCAACCTCTTTCAAGCCTTTTTCCAATAGGCTTCCCTTGTGTTCCAGGTCTTGATAGATATGGTTGTCAGATAGGATTTGAAGAGTTCTTAGCCCAACAGCCATGGCTAAGGGATTGCCCGAAAGCGTTCCTGCTTGGTAAACAGGACCAACAGGAGCAACCATTTCCATGATTTCCTTTTTGCCACCATAGGCACCAACAGGTAAGCCACCGCCAATTATTTTGCCAAGACAGGTCATGTCAGGTTTGATGTCATAGAGTTCTTGAGCACCACCATAGGCCACACGGCAGCCTGTCATGACCTCATCAAAAATAAGAACAATATCCTTTTTTGTGCAAAGCTTTCTTAAATTACGTAAGAAGTTTTTTCTGGGGGTATACAACCCATATTGCCAACAACAGGTTCAATAATAATGCAGGCTATTTCATTTGGGTATGTATCTGTAATCTTTTTAACAGAATCAATATCATTAAAGGTTGCAATAAGTGTGTCTGCTGTAAAACTTGACGGAACGCCTTTGCTGTCTGGTGTGCCACAGGTAGCGGCGCCAGAACCTGCTTTGACTAATAAAAAGTCTGCATGACCATGGTAGCAGCCATCAAATTTAATAATTTTATCACGTCCTGTGTAACCACGCGCGACACGAATAGCAGACATTGTGGCTTCAGTGCCTGAGTTTACAAAACGTACAAGATTCATTGAGGGGTAAGCGTCTTTAACTGTTTTGGCAATTTCGATTTCTTTTGGCGTTGGCGCCCCAAAGCTTAAACCATTTTTCATGTTTTGATTGAGGACATTTAAGATCTCATCGGGGGCATGGCCCAAAATGGCAGGGCCCCATGAGCCAACATAATCAAGATAAGCATTGTTGTCAGCATCATAGACATAGGCACCTTTAGCGCGAATAATATAAGGAGGCTCGCTATTGACGTTTTTAAAAGCACGTACAGGACTGTTAACGCCTCCTGGAATATGCTTTTGTGCCTCGGCAAAGAGTTTATGGGATAATTCGTGTTGCATAGAATGTCCTTAGTTATTTTATAAGGTCAAAAACAAAATAAAGAAGACAAATAATAGTGATGGTTGTTAGGATGATTAAAAATAGATTTTTTTTATTTTTTTCAATCATGGGTATTCCTTTCTACTCCATGAGATTATCAAGTAGAGATGGTCCTTTATTTGTTTTGGCAGGCAGAGCTTTCTTTTTAGCTTTGTTGTTTTCAGTTGCCTCTAGGGCTTCGTGTAGTTGGTCGTCGTAGCCCAAAGGTTCCGGAAGCTCTTTTCTGCTTTTAATGCCCAGTGTTTCCATGCGTCTCGCTTGTACAAGAACACGGCTGGAAAGTCTTGATTTACCTTTTTCATATTCATCTTTTGCTTTGTCTAAGTGTTTGCCTACATTTTCAAAGGCTTCAACAAAATCAACAAGACGCTTATGAAGTTCTCTGCCGGCTTCAGAAATTTCACGGGCGTTGCGAGCGAGTTTCTCTTCATTCCACCCATAAAGAATAACCTTGAGTAATCCAATAAAGGTTGGTGGTGTGGCAATAAGGATTTTTTGTTGCAGGGCATATTCAACAAGGTCTGATTCAACTTCCAGAGCGGCATATAAGAAAGATTCATTGGGAAGAAACATAACTGTAAAATCAGCTGAATGTTCTAAGTTGGCAGCATAATCTTTTGTGGCAAGTTTCTTAACGTGGTCTTTTACTTGGCGACCATGACGAATGAGTGCTGCGGCTTGTTCTTCATCTGTTTTGGCTTCAAAAGAATCCATATAAGCATCGAGAGGTGCTTTGGAGTCAACATAGACAACATGACCACCAGGCATACGGACAGTCATGTCGGGAATAAGAACTTTGCCATCATAGGTTGTTTGTGCTGACTGTACGGTAAAATCAGCATATTCTGACATGCCAGCAAGCTCTACACAGTTTTTCAATTGAATCTCACCCCAGCGGCCACGTATGTGCGGTTTACGCAGGG
>JAHJDR010000320.1 GCA_018812345.1 bacterium
ATCATGACGAACAAACTATACGCCCAGTTCTCCATGAACTTGATAAAGCACGGCACGCCCTTCAAATAGCAACAGAAAAAAGCACTGAAGCCCGCCGGTATTTAAGAACACATGATGACAGAGCAAAGGATATCGCCATTGAGGCCAACAGACATATTGCAACAGCCATTGCTGAAATTGAAGATGTTAATGAAGAAATTGTAAAACTCAATGAAGCAAAGATCGCCTTTGAAAAAGAATGGAATAATGCAGGAAGTACGCGAAACATATATAAAAGAGAGATTGAAATAAAGGCCCCAACACTTTCTCAAAATGATGACTTCATCCATGAGCATCTGAAACGCGGTGATAGATTGTTTACGGAGCTCCGTAAGCTCATGCAGGCAAAACAAAAAAACTATGCACAATTGAGCCTTATGCTCAAAGATGTTTTTGAAAAATGGAAAGATGGTGTCACACAAGCAGAACGCGCCCAAAAAAAACATGATCAAGAACAAAATCGCGCTGAAACCGAACGCCGCCGCAATGAAGAGTCTCGCCGCAGTGCGGGTCGCAGTGCGGGCAGTTCTGCAAATCGTCCCCGCCATCACAGTGGAGCGGGAAACAGTGGGAGTGTGGATACGTAGTGTCATTCCCGCCCCGCATCAAGTGCGGGGTAAACTCCGGCGGGAATCCAGTCTAAATAACATGATTGGCAATTGACAATTTGCTATAAGCAATTTGCAATTGAGATTGCCAATAGCTAATTGTCATTAGCATATTGTCAATCATGTACTCATGGATACAACTTGATCTTATTATCTATTATCTATTATTAACCCATTATGTCTGATAAAGAAACCACACTTTGGAAAGATTCTCCCTCTCAAGTCGACAACTTGGGTACTTTTATTTTATGCGGTTTTACCTTCTGGCTCATCATCCCTGTTTTCATTGCCTTGTACAAATTTCTGCAAACAAAATGCCACTCTTATGAACTGACAACAGAACGATTAAAAATCACCAAAGGCATTCTTTCAAAACGTGAAGACATGTTAGAACTCTATCGTGTAAAAGACATCAGTATTCTCAAACCTTTTTTTCTGCGTATCTTTAAATGTGCAAATCTCGTTCTCAATACTTCAGATAAAAGCACACCCATAATTATCATCCCAGCCATTCCTGAACCTGAAAAAGTTCGTGAAATGCTCAGAACACATGTAGAAACCATGCGTGACCGTAAAGGTGTGCGGGAAGTTGATTTATAAGAATTTTGCACACCCGGCACGACTCCCCTTTACGTCAGCCTTGTTGGCTGACTCCAAGGATTTCCTCAGGCTTTAGGCGCCTTCGGTCAGAACCATAAAAAAAAGACCCACAAGGGGTCTCTTTTTTTGCGCACCCGGCACGACTCGAACGTGCGGCCTACTGGTTCGAAGCCAGTTGCTCTATCCAACTGAGCTACGGGTGCAGATACCAACAACAATCATCTCAATAGATTGTAAAATTTAAAAACTCACAAACACCTCAACTCGTCCTGATTAGTCGAGCACTCAAGTGCTTGACTAATGAGGGAGCTACGGGTGCTCTGCTTCGCTAAAGCTTCGCAGAGCAAAGCTATATTTGCGCATATCATCTATTTGATAACACACCCTCTTCGCAATAAAAAAAAGCCCCAAACCTTCAAATGGTCTGGGACTCAAAATAATCTGTTTTCTCACGATAGACGATAGACGATAGACGACAGACGACAGACGATAGCACGCTATTATCTTTTCGCCCTTCTCTTCTTAACTGTCTTCGTAACCTTTTTAGCAGCTAGTTGTTTCTCAAGCGAGGCTATTTTTCTTTTTAGACTTACCACTTCATCTTGAGTCGGAATATTGAAATAAGATAAAACCGAATCACGTGTTTTAGCGGCTTGTTTCACAGCCTTTTCCAACATCTCATGATCATTCACCCGTTCGAGTGTTTCCGTAATATTTTCTTTTACCTTATCAAGATTGATATCTTTCTTTTTTAGCTCTCTCTTGATTTTACGGGTCTGTTTATCAAATTCTTTTTTAAGTTTTTTGCCCTGTACTTGAGCTTTTTCTTTCCATTCATCAGTATTAATGTTTTCAAATAATTGATCAAAATTCTTCATGTAAGCCTCCTAAGCCATGAACAGCTCCTGTTCATAGAGCGGCCACGTCTTTATCAGCATAAACTGATAAAGACGGGCATTATTGTTTATCTTAACCCATATTAACACATCGCGTTATCGACTGTCAACGCTTTGCGTCATCTTTCGTCTCACGTCGCTTGCCTGCCCCGTTTGCGGGGCCGCTCGTGAAGTTCACATATCTATCTAGTTGTTTTTATTTGTGTTTGATCAATTTACCCAGCGCCTTATGCCTTGAGCCCTACGCCTTAAGCCTCGTTTTGTATAAATTCTTTTACAATAAATTGAATACTTTCTTTATCGCGAAACTTATTAATCTCCAGACCAAAGATCAGTCCTGCTTCTTCTGAAAGCTCATTAATCACGGCCCCTTTTCTAAAAGCAATCGCATCAAATTGTTGTTTATTCCTTTGAACACTGAGTTTTAGATGGTCTTTACCTACAAGTTTTTTTGATTTTATGAATAGTTTGTCTATAATAAAAAGAGGTTTTGCATTACCCACGCCATGAGGCTCTAAAGAGGCTAACTCCCTGGCCAACTTCCAATCAATATCTTCATTAGTCAGATTATCATCGACCATGATAACAGGCTTTGTATCATGAAGGTCCATTTGACTTTTGACAGCAGCATCAAAGGCATTGGTAAAATTGTCTATTTGATCTTCATTAAGCGTCACACCAGCGGCCGCAGCATGGCCGCCATATTTAAGAAGGTTCTCAGAACAATCATTCAAAGCTTTTATTAAATTTACCATGGGAATGGAACGACCAGATCCTTTTATCAAACCATTTTCATCACGAGTCAAAACAAAAACAGGTCGCCCATATTTTTCAACAACACGTGAGGCAACAATACCCACAACCCCAACGTGCCATTCAGCGCTATACATCACAATGCCCAATTTTCTATCAAGATCAATTTCTGATTCAATGCGTGAGAAAATATCATCCAGTATTTTTGTTTCAATTCCCTGCCGTTCACGATTTAAATAATCAAGAAGCGTGGCCTGCTTTGTCGCTTCAACATCATCTTGTGTTGTTAGCATAAGAACACCCATGTCAGCGTTCTTTAGTCGTCCACAGGCATTAATACGCGGCCCCAAACGAAACCCCACATCTGTTGTGGTGATTTGTTCATTGCGAATACTACACACACGCATCAGAGCTTTGATACCAGCTCTTTGCGTATTACTAAGTTGTTTTAATCCTTCTTTAACAAAATAACGATTTTCATCAATTAAAGGAACAACATCACAAACTGTAGCCAAACAAAGCAAATCAAGATATTGTTTTACGTTGGGCTCTTGTTTATTTTTAAAAAAATCTTTTTCTCGTAAATGCTGTCTCAAGGCCATTACAACTTTAAAAACAACACCAGCACCACAAATGCCTTTAAAAGGATAAGAGCAATCTTTTCTTTGCGGATTCACTACAGCATATGCCTGAGGCAAAAATTCACCAACGTGATGATGATCAGTGACAACAACATCAACACCAAGTTGCCGGGCATAGGCGACAGCTTCGTTAGAATTAATACCATTATCAACAGTGATAATCAGCTTAACGCCTTTATTTACGAGCTCTTTGACAGCCTCTGTATTCAAAGCATAACCTTCTGTAATACGATTGGGAATATAAAA
>JAHJDR010000321.1 GCA_018812345.1 bacterium
AAAACAATGTTTTTGAAATCGACCTATCAAGACCAAGCTCTTCTGTTATGGAAATGATTGAACCCCTACGACAAGCCTTTGACAACATCTTGCAAAAACATGTTGTGTACCGTTCCACAGGTGTTATTCTGTGTAACCTAAAAACAGATAAGAAAATTCAACTTAATATTTTTGAGGATCCTGTGCGCATGGTAAAAATGCAACACATTGACGATGCTGTTGATAAAATTAATAATCTTTTTGGACGCAATACCGTTCACCTGGCTAGCACCATGCCCGCAAACTACCGCAACCAGGGCAACAAAGGCGCCCCACCTAAACGACAACAAAACCTACTCAAAGGAGAAATTCGGCATAAAAGAATCAATATGCCTTTATTAGAGATAAGATCTTTACATTAGTTTTTAAACATCAACCATGGCATCATGCCACGCAGTTTGGCACCCACTTTTTCTATGGTATGATCTTTACTTTTATTACGGAGCGCTTGAAATTTGGGACAACCGACTTCATATTCAGAAACCCATTCTTTAGCAAAAGAGCCTGATTGTACTTGATGCAATACTTTTTGCATCTTTGTTTTTACATGGTCATCAATAACAAAAGGACCACGCGTGAGAGCGCCATATTCTGCTGTATTTGATATGGTTTCTTCCATATGGGCAAAACCACCTTGATAAATCAAATCAATGATCAGCTTTAATTCATGCAGACATTCAAAATAAGCCAGCTCTGCCGGATAGCCAGCCTCAACCAATGTTTCAAAACCGGTTTGAATCAAACGAGAAACACCACCACATAAAACAGCCTGCTCACCAAATAAATCTGTTTCTGTTTCATCTTTAAATGTTGTTTCCAAAATACCGGCACGACCACCACCAATACCCGCAGCATAGGCTAAACCAAAATCTTTTGCCTGACCAGAGGCGTTCTGTTCAACCGCTAACAAACAAGGCACACCCATATCATTTAAATATTGCGTGCGTAACATAGGGCCTGGACTTTTAGGGGCCACAAGTAGAACATCCATATCAGAACGCGGTATTATCCGCTCATAATGAATGTTAAAACCATGACAAAAGAGAATCGCTGCGTTGGATTTTAAATTATCGTGAATGTGGCTTTCATATAATTCCTTTTGTAACTCATCAGGGATCATAATTGCCGCAACATCTGCTTGTTTGGCCGCTTCACTCAAATCATCACATACAAGCAAACCTGCTTTCTGTGTTTTAACAATGCTAGGAGAATCTTTTCTAAGAGCGACTAACACGTCAAGACCGCTATCATGTAAATTTAAGGCATGAGCACGCCCCTGTGAACCATAACCAAAGATAACTATTTTTTTATTTTTTAAGAAATCAAGATCAGTGTCTTTGTCGTAATAAACTTGAACCATCTCTCCTCCGTGCCCATAGCGCATCTTCTGTTCTAGATTAAAAAAAAGACGGGAGAACCCCGTCCTTTTTTAATAATCTTTATCAAACATGAGACAATCGCCCCTATGAGATAAATTTAAGACTTTGAATAAAATTATCAAAAGGTCTTTGATAAATATTAAATTGGTCAGCAGGAAAACTTGCTGTAAAATTGATGGCGCTATCATCTTTAATCATAGAAACTTGAATTTGCTGTACCATCTGACCATCTTTGATATGCTCAAGATTTTGACCAGGTGTCATTTCTTTCATCGCGGATAAATCCCAACGACAAATCATTTCCATTGCAGGAATGCCGCCAACATCAAGTTCAAATTCATCGACAATTTCAAATGATTTTATTCCACGCGCTTGAACTGATTGCTTAATTTTTTCAAAGTAATCATTAAGTTCAATTGGTTGCGCTAAACGTTCTTTTGTTACAATAATATTTGGACGAACTTTTTTATCTGTTGATGGTAAAGTCAAAGTTACCATCCCTTGATCCTTCCAATTTTGAGGAACATCAAGCTCGAGATCAACTAGTGTTAGTTTTGGCATAACTTACTCCAATGAATTTGAGTGTTTAATAAATTTTCTCTCTTCTACGCCTTGTCTTGGTATTTGTAAACCCCTTACCATAAAAAAAGCGGGGTCGTGCTCACTCCGATCACGACCCCGCACCTTGTGTGGGGACACTAGTATTAAGATATATGAGGGTTTCACCTTTATGTATATGCATAAGTAGTGCCAAATTAGGACAAAAAAGGACTTCATAGAACATTGTTTTTATTTGATAAAATAAAGCCCGCTGTCATGACCTGTTTATTGTATTGAGAAAGGAGCTTTTCTCTTTCAAAAATGTAAATCCTGTGACGGAATTATTATACTGTACCTATGGGCCTATGGACCGATGAATTAAGGATAGATGCCGTACAAAAACTAGTACATAAGCCTGCAAAATGTCAGTGCCGCAATTATTCCTGCGGCATCAGCACAAAGAGCTGCTGGCAGGGCATGTCGGGTTCTCTTAATACCAACACTACCAAAATAAACGGCAAGCACATAAAAAGTTGTTTCTGTAGACCCTTGCATGGTGGAGACAAGATAAGAAAGAAAACTGTTGGGATCTGAAGCTACAATTTCTGACATAATGCCAAATGAGCCACTTCCAGATAAAGGACGCATAAGGCCTACAGATAAGGCCTCAGCAGGCATGCCAAAATAAGATGTTATAGGATCCAAGATGCTTACTATTATATCTAAAGCACCGCTCGCTCTAAACATACCAATGGCCACAAAGATAGCCACAAGAAAAGGAATAATCTTCAACGCCACTCCAAAGCCTTCTTTAGCACCATCAGTTAACACCTCATAAACTTTCACACCACGAAAATAACCAAAGAGTAAAAACAAACTGATCAGAAAGGGAATCATCCAATGAGAAATAGTCTTAAAAAAATCAGCACTAAAAAGAGTTGGCACATTTCCCTGAAAGAGACGTAATGTAATGGCTACTACAAAAGCGATGATGAAACCTCCCATGACAATTTTACCGGCTCGACTAGGCTCAACAAGTTCTTCAGTTTCATTATGTTGATCGCTCATCACTTCGTCGTACGTCGTACGTTGTGCGTCGTGCGTTATTAATTCTTTCTTCTGTTGTCTCAACACAAAAAACTTGGCCACAATGATCGCGACAATTGTTGAACAAAGTGTTGCTAAAAAAGTGGGGACAATAATCGAACCAGGATTTGATGCTCCGGCACCAGCCCGAATGGCCATAACACCTAAGGGTAAAATGGCGACATTAGATGTATTAATAGCCAGAAAAAGGCACATAGAATTTGTGGCCGTTCCTTTGGTAGGGTTTAGCTTATCAAGCTCTTGCATGGCCTTAATACCCATAGGCGTTGCCGCATTACACAACCCTAAAGCATTGGCTGCCATATTCATAAGCATGGCTGACATTGCGGGATGCTCTGTGGGCACATCAGGGAATAAACGAATCATCAAGGGACGCATAGCGCGCGCCACCAAGCGCATCATCCCTGCCACCTCAAGAACTTTCATAATACCTAACCATAAGGCCATGGCACCAACTAAACCAATTGCTAAGGTAACCGCCTTTTTTGCTGAATCAAATGAGGCGTTGGTCACTTCTTCCATATTGCCCGTATACGCTGCCACTACTGTTGCGGAAACAATGAGAAATAACCATACAATATTTATTGCCGAAGCTTTTTTGTTCATAAAAAACTCTTCCCTTACGCCTTACGCCTTACGCCTTACGCCTTTTATATATCTCTACCACTTCTCCAGCAAGCCATATAAAATCCGTGCTGTTGCCCCCCAAATTTCATGTTCTTTAAAAACATAACAGGGACTATGAATGGTTTTATCAATTAAAAGCAACTCTTGAAATCGCACATTAGTTTCATCAAAAAAATGACTCACAGGAACAGAAAAAATTGTGTCTATTTCAGAAGGATTGAGTTTGAGAGTAAAATCTGTATGAATAAAACCTAGAAAAGGTGTGATTTCAAAAAAACTAGGCGTTCTTAATTTTGATAATTCACAAATATAAAAAATCTTCTCAGCAGTAATGCCTATTTCCTCATTGGTTTCTCGCAGAGCTGTATACCATAAAGAGAGGTCTTGTTCGTCAACAGATCCTCCTGGAAAACAAATTTGACCCTTATGATGTTCCACAAGATCACTTCTTTTTGTAAAAAGGATGGAAATCTCTCCATCCTGCATATAAGCAGGTATAAGGACTGCTGCTTTTTTAAATCTATGATTTAGGGCCATCGTATTGTTTGTTGTTTTAACAAATATACCGAGGAATATAAATGATTATCTCAGAATTTCAATAAGGGAAATCAAACCCAAATTTTTGGGATGAATCACTCGGCCACAAGCGACCGAGTTTCAAACTGAACAAGATTTACTTTACGGGGGCAAGCCCCCGAGATTTAACTAGCACCCGCCTTGCGGGTTAAAAAATAGGATTATGAAGGCTATCAGGCATAACAAAGTCAGCATTACTTTCCATCGTAAGCTCTACGTCCCTTTTGTGTCGATCCGGAAGTTGTATTACAGTTCCAGGCGCAAGGTCTTCATTCGGTAACAAGTTATTGTGCAAGGCCAGTTGTTTTGCTGTTAAATCATATTGCTTGGCAATGCGTCGCAATGAATCTCCAGCGCCCACAACATGATGGGTCGCATACTGCACACGATCAAAAAGCTGTTGCATGGCTAAATATACATTTTCTTTAGCCGTAGGATGAACCCTTAACAAATAGCCTTTTGGAAGCTCAACAGCGCCACTAATAACCTCTGGTTTCAAACCAAGATTTAACGTAGCAACCTCATCGACAGATTGTCCGGATAATTCAGAAAGCTTCTGAATATTCATGGGGCTGGGAAGTGCTAAATATACAAATTCTTCTGGTTGCTCAGGCTTCAAATCGCCAAAGTAATACTCTTGGTTTTCATAAACATCTAGAGCTGCTAAAAATTCAGGATAATAATTTCGCGAATCAAACCCATATCCAGATCCTTTAAATTTTTTCACAATAACGCCTATATCTTTAGTCTTGAGCTTTTTGATGGCTTGCTGAATGCGTCCCGGTCCCGTATTGTACCCATTAATTGTTAATGGCCAACTTTCAAATAGCGCATATTCATTTGTTAAGTGCGTGGCAGCAGCATAGGTTGCCAAAATGGGATCATAGCGTTCATCTGTGTATTCATCTATATGTAAATAGCGTTTTCCCGTATCTCTAATGAACTGCCAAATACCAGCGGCACCAGCATGTGAATACGCATTGAGCTTAAAAGAGCTCTCAATAAAAGGAATAATGGTAAGTTCTTCAGGTAAGCCTCGTTCTCGAAAGATTCGTTTCATTTCTCCCATATACCGACCTGAAAGCTTAATGGCTTGTCTAAAACGGTGCGCATAACCATTTCTATAAGAAAAACTCTTCAGTATCATTTTTTCACTCAGTTTTTGATGATCAAGCTGATTTAATAAAAGCTTCGCAATTCTCTTTTCTTCAGCATCAAAACCTTTGAGAGAAAGAGTTGTCTTGCCATTATCACTATTTTGTTTTGCCGCGCTAACACGTTTTGCTACTTTCTTTAAAATGTCTTTTAAGCGTTTTACTTCTTCGCTAATAAGCTGTTTTTTTATTGTTTGAACACTACCTGCTGTGGAATCCACTTCTGAAAAATCGAGTACAGAATAAACAACACCAACATCATCAGAATTATAAAATATTGTGTGATTCTTATCATAAAGACCAAATAAATGTGTCCAGAAAGCAACATTTTCCTTTAATACTTCAGGTGTCTCAAACTCTTCTTCATTCATAGAAAGGCCTGAATTAGGCTGTTTAAAACGTGTGTTAAGAATGCTATTGGCTTTTGTAGAAAAATCGTCATCTGTTTTGGCAAAATGCGTGAGCAAGTCTTCTTCATCCAATGTGTCACTTTCGGAAAAGTCCTGTTCATGATAGGTTTTAACATAATCGAGAAGCTCTTGAGAAACAGCTGTGTCCTTGTCCAAAACAGCAACCTTCTGAGCTTCCTCTGTGTTTTGTAAAAGTTGTGCTGCTTTGTCTTTTACCTGTTTAGGCATCCAAATAATAAAAGCAATCACACAAAAAATAAGCGTTAAACAAACGGTAAGAATGTGTTTGGTCTGAGCTGTTGTATCTTTATTCATGTAATTATTATCCCTTTAAACAATTAATCTACGCTGGATTATTAAACAAAATCAATGATTATCCTTTGGTATCGTTCTTTAAATCAAGAAGTTGCTTATAAAAAACAGAAACTTCCAGTCTGTGGACAACATGATTAACCTGTCATTATTGTTATTGTTTTATCAGAATTGGTGTGTGATTTCTCTTGCCGCAGCTTCACCAACATCAATCGTAATTTTTAAAATTCCAGCTGTTTCTGAAAAAGAATCATCAAGATCGATAACATTCATCCCATTGATTTGGTCCGCAAGGGTCTCAAAAGCAAGATCAAGATCTGTAAAAAATGTTTTATAGATGAAAAAGCATCCTGTATCTTCAGCGATTTCCTGTAACGTTGCCACATCAGCAAAGCTCACACCAACCATACAAACAGGAACATCATTATCTTGGGCATAGGACACAGCCTCTGTTTTTGTGTGGGTTGAATCATTATCAAGCCCATCAGTGAAAACAATAAGAAGATTCAAAGAAGTGGTTTCTTCCTTTATTTCATCAACGCCATCATAAATAGCATCATACATAGATGTATAGGTTCGCGTATAGCTCGTATCGTTAACAGCTGTTAGAAGAGTTGCTTTTGTACTCGTAAAATCTTGCACAACCGTTACCTCCTCAGAAAATTTAATGATCGCACTTTGAAAAACACTTGATACATCTGTATCCATCACCACATCAAAGAACATGTCAAGACCTGTGTTAACGTCTGCAAGATCACTATCTGTAACAGATCCGCTGTAATCAATAACCATTCCTAAGGATGCTTGTAGGGCATTAACATCTTCTAGATTGCCCACATCATCAATAGCAACATCATCATAGGTTGTACCACCATCTGTTGAGACTTCTACAGTGACATCTTCACGATCTACTGTCGTAATGGGATTGCCGCTACTATCTGTTAGAAGCACATAAATTCTTTTGGTGGTTGCAATATCATTTGTGGGCATTACTTGAGAGACAGAAGTTGAAAACGTAGACGTATCAGTATCCACATATCCCTCTAGCTCACGACACAACTCATTAAGGTCACTGGAAGTTTCTTGCTGTAACCACTCATCACATTGCAAGGCTGAAATGGCGTTGGCAATAGCCGAACAATTCACATGAGCAAAGCTAAATAAAACAATAAATGTGAGTAAAATGTATCTTGTCATATTGCCTCCTATAAGTCATATAGGTCTTGTACGACTGATATGACCCATAAACTAAAATTCGATAAACTCCTCATTGCTGCCCTTAAACCAGAGTGGTCTTTTCTCAAACAAGACTTTACTATCAAACAAACAGCGCAACACAACAATTTATATCAGATCACTGATTTTTCAGACACTTACTTGCTACAAACAGGTTCAGGCATGGCTAATGCCCAATCATCCTTACAAAACCTCATGACCCATTTCATACCTTCTTCAGTTCTTCATTTTGGTACGGCTGGGTCACTGGATGCTAAAATCAAGCCAGAAGACCTGTTTTTGCCCCATGACATACGTCACAACGCTGAAACACTTTCAATAGATTCAAATTTATTAAGCCAAATTACCTCTTTTTTAAACGAACAGGAAATAACACATCATGAAGGAACCCTACTGACAGTTAAAGAAGCGCTCATTAATCAAGATCAAAAGCAAGCCGCTGCCAAACAAGAACAGGCCCATGCTGTTGACATGGAATCTTTTATTCTAGCAAAGCTCTGTCAGGAAAAGGGCATTGCCTATCATTCTGTACGCGCTATTTTTGATTCAATAGAAGATGATATTGAAAACCTGGGACAACCCTATGATAATAAAGGGGATGTGAAAGCAACTAAGCTTGTAACGAATCTCGTAAAATCACCAAAGCTCATTATACAACTTCCAGCCCTACAAAAACGCCACCAACGTATTTGTCAGAAACTGAGAAAAGTAATTCATTTTTATTTGCGAACTAGCGTTTAGCGTCTGTCGTCTGGCGTCTCTCGTCGCTCGTTGTTAGTCGCTAGTGTTCTGTGTCCAGTGTTCAGTGTTCATTTGAAATCACAATAATGAACACAGCTTTTTTATTGGCAATTGACGATTAGCAATAAGCAATATGCAATTGAAATTGCCAATAGCCGATTGCTAATTGCTTATTGCAAATTATTTTAAAACCCCAAGATCCGTAGCCCGTAACCCGTTGTCCGTAAGAAT
>JAHJDR010000322.1 GCA_018812345.1 bacterium
CTATATTTTGTTTAGCTTCAAATTTAGCTGCTTCACTTCTATTTAATATGATCCCAGTTCCAAAAACATCTGAAGTCCCTAAATATTTGAGGATTTCATCACTATCTTGATCTGTTCGGATAATGGAAACACGACCTTTAATAATGAGAAACAGGAATTGTGATATATCACCTTTTTGAATAAGTGTATGTCCATCTTTAAATATTTTGGTAGTAGCTGTTTGATAAAACGCTTTCTTGATTTTTTCTGGTAGTTCATCAAAAAATACAGCTTTATCTAGGATAGTTGATTTTTCTTTCCCCATATGGATTTCATTATAACACAGTTCGTCAGGGTAACAAAGAGATTATTTAAAAAATAACTAGTTATTACAATGTGTTATACAGGGTAGGTCGAAGATGGTATAATAACCTCTTTTTTAACACTTTAGCGAAGATGATTGATGGAAAGGAATACAGCAACTTCTATTCCTTTATAAGAAGGGGGTTAGGGAGATGTGGAAAATTATGATTATTTTGGTATTGCAAAAGATAGTGTCGTGCCTAAGTTCGTTAAGGAAAAAAAGAGCGCATAGATTAGCCAGCTGTCCATTTGGATTATGCATAATATGAAGTGGCTTCTATGCGCTCCTGTCGTTGCTGTTTGTTTAACGTTCTCCTATGTTATAGCGTAAAAAAATGTGTCCGTAACCCACAAAGAGCTCATTTTACAGTTTTTGGGTATACAGTGTATATGGGTGAAAAATTTTGAAAAAAAGTAGCAACTTTATTTACTCTGATCCCTATATGTATCGTACAGCGTTATTAGTGCCCAGGTGCCGGATAAAATAAGGCGCAGGGCTTAAGGCTTAGGGCTTAGGGCTTGGGACTTGGGGTTTTTGGGTTCCGAAGTTCCAGGGTTCCAGAGTATGTGGATTACTTTTACTCTGGCACTCTGGTACTCTGGCACCCAGGCTCTCCGGTACAAATCACCAGCGACCCTGCGAACCCGAGACCCTGTGATCCTAGAATAAAAATATGTTCACAATGATTAAACAAGCTATGCCAACAGTTCCAGGTTGGCAAATGGTGCAAAGTGGGTTTCAATCTACTTCAGGGTGGCTTGCGTCCTATCAAACAGAGTTAGAAGAAGCCACGCAGCAAAGATCTGTACTGTTAGACGAGAGTCGGCGGTTAGCAGCCCAAGTTCCCACTAAAATTATTACAGCTTCTGATGCCAAAATGGCCTTAAGACATGTGCATCAAAACCATGGACTGGCTCATGTGCTTCCTGGAAAAAATCTTACTTATCCAGCTGTTGGCGTTGTTTCATTACCTAATCCTTTACAATTAGATACGGCTTTTCAAAGACAGCACGTACAAGATGGCGTGATCAATTTTGATCGAAAACTTTCTCATAAAAAGCGACTTAAAGTTATCGAGGATATTACCGGGGCAAGGATTTTTGGTCCTTTGACAGATGGGGCAGATTATCGAGACAATATTCTAGCAGAGCTTTCTGATCAGGATATTTTAAAGATTTTGGCTTTTTTTGGTGAAGAAGCCGTTACCAAAGAGGGGCGTGAATACCTGATTCGGATGGCAAAGTTAGGGTGGAGCTCTGAGTTTTTGTGTGATGCTGCTGGACAGCCCTTAGATATTGCCTATGACCTCGATGATACGCGTCTTCACTCCTGGCATCCTGCGAGTTTATCAGCGAAACACTTGGCAGGTGTGATCCATCACTTTGGCTTTCAAGATGTCTTGTCACGCGGCCTAAATTATTTTTGGCCAGATCGTTTTAAAGAGACCTGGGGAAGTTATCAAACAACGACACAAATGAAGCCCCATGCATTCTTTATTTTTCGCATGCTCAGGCATGATCAACTTATGCGCGTGGAAACAGATGGGGATCGTTTCACGCAATATGATCATCTGGTAAATTTTCCCAATTATCGCGCAGCACTTTTAGGGTTATTGCCCTATCAATACCCAGATAAAGAACGTATTTTAGCCAATACTAAGAATGTGGGCACAACACGAGATCATGCACGCAATATTGAAGCCTTGGCCAAGCATGTTATGATCGTGCTGTTCGTGATCCCTTATTGGCAGGCTTGCCTTCTTGGGATTCTTTACGACAGACGCTAGACGATAGACGAAAGCACGGACTTTTTAGTAAAATTGCTGAACATGTGCGTCGTCAATTTTCAAGTAATGGTTATCTGCAAGGTGAAGCATCTGTATTTGATAGTTTATCAGAAGAGATGAAAATAACAGTAGCGCGTTTATTATTTGGGGATCTTGATGGACTTAAACCATTTAAAGCTAAAGATTCCTTACTGAGAAAAGTTAATGGAACATTGCCAGATGGTTCTGATGTTCCTGTGGCGCGTGTGGATAATGGGATGAAACATGGCCTGGCAGGACTTATGACGGGCACACAGTCTTTTGTACAGATTGAGGATCGTCATTCTAATCCCGTTTTGTTCTATAGTTCTACTTTGTTTTGCAATATCGCACAACGCACGACGCAGTACGCAGCACGATTCGTAGAACAGTTAGTTCCTAGAAGCTTAAAACCTTTGATACAAGCTATGAGTCAAGATATGATAGCCTGGTTTGATAGTAAAGGTGCTTTAAATCAGTTGCCTGCACGTGGATACAGTGATGAGCCAATGTTGCAAGCCCTACAAGCAGTCACCAGCAAAGAGGGGGCCCATCATGTTAATATTACAGATCAGTCGCAGGGGATTTCTGGTGTGATTGTTCAGCGTCAACAAAACTCTTCTCGATCCTTTGATGAATTTAGGCGTGGTTTTGAGCTTAATTTTAAACAAGCAAAAGCTGCGATTGAATTACTGCGAACTGTATTTACGTACATTGGTGAATTAGATAGTGTGCGACGCTATTATGGGGGGCTCAGGGTGCCATCAAAATAGTTGATTTGGGCCTATAAGTTTTATAGGTCGTATAAGACTTTTTAGTCATATAGGATCTATATTATGATACGTAGAAAGATATTATTTGCATTCCTTTTAGTTTCCATGATGAGCACCAGCCTACCCGCCCAAGCCCTCGAGGCAGATCAGTATTGGGTGTGGCAAAAGCAAGAAGGGCTAGCAGATTCTGCAGACCAAATAAATGAACTCATTAATGCACAACTCAATGAATTTATGGCCCGCTTTATTCAGGTCAAATCAACGCGCAAACAGCCTGAAAAATGTGAAAAAATAGCCAAACGTTTTCTAAAATTTGTGCGCCCCCATTTCTTTCTTGATCGGATGAAAGGGGCCATTATGGAACGTGACGATATTGATAAATTCCCTGAAAAAAGTCGCATGTTCAAAGATTATCCCAAAAGTATCTATAAGGGGTTTCGCTGGCCTTTTATGATGCCTGTGGCGCAAAATGTTAATATTGGTGATGTTTATGTGGGAACAGATAAAATTGACCACTTTTTCTCATCAGGAAGACGATACTATAAAGTTTATCAGAAGGCGCGCAAAAAAGGTTTAACCCATAAGGAAGCTCTTCAAAAAGCGCTTGAGTTTGGACTGAGCATTCTCGAAGAAAAAGGTATTTTAGGGTATTGGTCATCAGGAGCTTTTTCATATGCAGATATTGAATCAAATTACAAAGGCATGACCTTAGGTCTTGATATGTGCCAAGGGGATGATCCTTTTCTTAAACATGATGAAGAGCAAGGGTGGTTAATAACGCGCAAAATAGATATGCGGGATTATGTCACACCCTTATGGGATGAAGCCTTTAATAATAGCTATTATTTTCCCTATCGCTGGAATGGGGTCAAAAAAGTTTTAGAGGAAAAATACTGTGCTATAGGAAAACAAGCACATGTACAGCGCCTTTGGCGTCGTTATCATAGAAAGCTAGAACCAGATTTCCATACGGATTATTTAAGAGGACTTATCTATATCGGTCAAATACCAGATCCTAGATTACAATCATTACACACGACCTGTGAGTATCCTGAAGGGTTTATGGAAGGTGTTCCTTTTTGGGATATGCCAATTAATGAAGGGAAGCATGAAAAATAATTCAGGATCGAAGGTTCGAGGGGTCGAAGGGTCGATGGTGGGAGCAATTAGAAATCAGGTCTAAAAAGTGGGTTTTGAGGCAAAATGGATCATTTTACAATTGCCAAAAGAAAAATATTGGGCTACCTAGGGCGCACTGTAAATTTTTTTACATTTAATTAACAATAATAGGAGAACAATATGGCCAAGAAAAAAGTTGCTAAAAAAGCTGCTAATAAAACTACTAAGAAAGTAAACAAAATGGAAATGCTTCTTGTTGGAAGCAAAACTAAAGACGCTCTCAGAGCTATGAAAGTTAATGTAGCTGGTGATGCCCTTGAACATCTTAATGGTGTTGTCTATTGGTACATTGCGCAAGCTGCTAAAAGAGCTCAATCAAATGGTCGTAAAACTGTACGTGGCCATGATTTCTTTGCCGGCTGAGTAAATAGATTGATAAAGAGGCCAGCTTAATTAAGCTGGCCTTTTTTTTTAGTGAAAAATAGCTATTAGATAAGAGACATATTAAAGGAACATCTGTGATTAAGAATAATAATTGTTGGCAGCTTAAGAGTTCGCAAAATGATCATGTGGATCACCTAGCCCAAAAAACGGGCCTTTCAAAGGTGGTGGCTCGCGTACTTGTAAACCGCGGTATCATATCTCAAGAAGACGCTGAAAAATTCTTTGAAACAAATATCACTCAAATTCATAATCCGTTTTTACTCAAAGATATGGATAAGGCTGTGGTGCGTATCACACAAGCTCTCCTTCAAAAGGAATCTATCTGTATTTATGGTGATTATGATGTAGACGGTGCTGTGGCGACATCTATTTTATTACTTTTTTTAA
>JAHJDR010000045.1 GCA_018812345.1 bacterium
AGCGAAAGCTCATATGAAGTGGATTAGAAGAATCAGTATTACATTATTTGTTATCTTTTTCATTGGTTTTGTAAGCCGCAATTTATTTTTTAACCCCTACAAAATACCGTCTTCATCTATGATGCCAACCTTGCTACGCGGTGATTACATTTGGGTGGCGCGTTATGCTTATGGGCTCAGGGTTCCCTTAACACAGTTTTGGTTTTATGAAGGAGAAGGTCCTGAGCGTGGTGATGTGATTGTTTTTAAAGACCCTAAAGGATCATCTGTTGATTACGTGAAAAGGGTTGTTGGGTTGCCAGGAGATGTCGTACGGATTGATGAGGGACTTCTTTATTTGAATGGCGCACCCGTATCAGTAAAGGATCTTCTTATTGAGAAATCAAGCCCTGACGACCCTTGTCAGGCGCAGCTAAAAAATAAAGAGGCTACAAATGCCTTTTTGTTGCCCATCCCCTATTTTCGTAAGCATAAAGAGTATCAGATTCAGGAAGAAGTGTTTCCTCAAACAACACACCTCATTCAACGGCTAAAAAGAAGAGAAAAACAAAAAGATGAAAAGGATGTTTTAGAAGTGACGGTTCCAGAAGGACATTATTTTGTTTTAGGCGATAATCGTGATATGGCACTTGATAGTCGCGATTGGGGTGTTGTGCCCAGAGAGAATATTATGGGGAAAGCAACAAGTATTTGGTTGTCTATTAATAAAGACCGCACAAAATGTAAGAGCCCTTTTTCTGAAAAAGGTTCTGAGGTCCTTCGCTGGTATAGGATGCGACGAAAGATATTGTAATGTCTTTAGGAAACAAAGACAGGACCTTGATTAATGAATAATTCGCATTCGTATTTTTCCAACACCATCATGCACAAGCCCAATACGTTTAGCTGCCGCGTAAGAAAGGTCAAGTTTTCGGCCATGAATATAGGGGCCTCTGTCGTTGACGCGAACGCGGACATTCTTTCCTGTTTTCAAATAAGTAACTTCTAATTTTGTGCCAAAGGGAAGTTTTTTATGGGCAGCAGTTTTCGCATACATGTTATAGCGCTCACCACTCGCTGTTTTGCGGCCATGAAAAGGTTTTCCATACCATGAGGCATTGCAGTATGTATAACGTCCAGTAGTAAGATGACGGCTGCCAGAGCAAGCTGTGCACACAAAGGCAAGAACAATAAGAAGGATTAAGAGGTAGTTTCTTCGGTCCAATGAATAAACTCGTTTTCAGGATCCAAACCGAGCTTGATATTCCAGTGACGTATTTTTTGTGTGATTTGGGGTACGAGGCTGTCTGTAATAAAAAACAATAAGTCATCGACTCGGTTTGGTGTGCCACCATCTTCATCAAACAAAAAGACGGGAAACTCTTCAAGAAACTCTTTGTTCGTTCGTTTCAGACGGATTGTTTCGTTAACCGCGGCTAAAAGAAAGTGTTTTCCCATGATGTGCGCATTGCGTGGGAGTGTTATGGGCGTTACATTGGGAGCGTTGTGAAAAAAATCGATAAAAGCAGATTCATACACCATATCAAACCCAATTGTAATTAAATCACGCGTAGAGCCATTAGGGTTGTAGAGAGAAATAAATTGAGTTTGCGTTAAAGGCTCTGCAGAAGCTGTTAAGTATTCTTTAGAAATGACTTCATCTTGGATGTTTTTTCTAAAAACAGTTAACTGCGATTGGGGGTATTGTCTTTTTTCACGATTTCCAGCAATGTAATCTAGGGCTGTGAGACTAGGTTCCACCATAATACGCGAGTAAAAGTCTTGAAACCCTTCAATATATTTTAAATCATAGGAGTGCATTTCAACGGTTTCAGCCTTTAGGGGGTCAGGAGCTGTTTCATACACAAGTTTTTTATGCGTTAATTTTGCGCGATGAGCAAGTTCTCTGAGCTCATGAATAGGAACAATAAAAAATAATCCAGCAACATTGAGTAGGCGTTTTCGAATGTTTATTCGCTCATCAGGAGTGGCTTCCCATTTGTAGAAGTGAACAAGATCTGAATACAAAAGCTCCAAGAAGTTGTTCTTAGCAGCTTGAAAATTATCAGATTTTGGATCTGATTGAACAACGAGCTCTTTTAGTAAGTGTTGCTCATCATCTGAGTAGAAGGGAAAATTATCAGCAATTGATTTATCTATGTTATTTGTTGTCATTTTTGTTTTTTATTTAAATAATACCGTGATTTACACATACAATAGAGATTTACAGAGATAACCACAAGTAAGTTTTTGTCTTTTAATCACTGTATGCTTGAAATTCAAGTAAATCATCCCTATGAGATAATGATATGAAAAAAGACAATGATATCGACAAAATACGGGCAGAAATAGACTTCATAGATCTGCAGATTATGCAGTGGCTTTCTAAAAGAGGAAAGTGCGCACAAAATATCGGTAAAATAAAAAAGGGTGATGGAAAAAATGTGTATGTTCCCTTGCGCGAGAAACAAATTTTTGCGTCCCTTTTGCATAAAAATATGGGGCCCTATAGTCACAAGGCTGTTCAGGCAATATTTCAAGAGATTATTACCCAGACACGAGCGTTAGAAAAACTCAGAGACGAAAAACAGGAAGCCTATTTGTATAACCAGGTATCAATTATTGGTGTTGGAATGATCGGGGGCTCTATTGGTCGTGACTTGATAAAAAAGAAAATAGCCAAAAATGTTTATGGCATTGATGCCAATCCAAGGACTCTTCTCTGGGCTAAAAAGAATCGTGTGATAACAGAAATTGCAAAAGATGAGATTCAAACCCTCATGAATAGCGATCTTGTTGTTTTTGCCACGCCAGTATGTGTCATTAAAGAGCAACTACTGGATTTTGCGCCCTTTATTTCTGATAAGGCACTTGTCATTGATGTGGGTTCTACAAAAACGGCGATTACAAAAATTGCAGACAAATGTTTTACAAACGGTAATTTTGTGGGAAGTCACCCTATGGCAGGTTTTGAAAAATCAGGTGTTACCGCCAGCTCTGACAATCTCTTTTATCAAGAGCCTTGTATCATTATTTCCGGTCTCAAAACAAAAAAGACATTTATTAGACAAGCAAAGATGTTTTGGAAGCAGCTAGGCGCTAATGTTTTGGAAATGGATTTTCGTATTCATGACAAGTATTTAGCGGCATGTTCTCATTTACCGCATATTATTTCTTTTGCACTTATGGCGTCTGTTGGAAACAAAATCACGCCAAAGGAAATAAAGAAAATAGTGGGCAACAGCTTCAAGTCTTATACGCGAATTGCAGGTTCAGATCCAAGGATGTGGACAGATATATTTTCAGAGAATAAGAACGAAGTTCTCAAACAAGTTACATTATTAAAAAAAGAATTAGAGGTCCTAGCATCTCGCGTGCAACAATCTGATGGTAATAAGATATATGAGTATATAGAAGATGCCGCTAAATTATGGAGAAAAATATGATGGAAAAAGCATATCAAACAAGACCAGCTCAAGCCCTTAAAGGCTCTATTGAGGTGGCGCCTGATAAATCAATTTCACATCGCGCACTTATTTTTGCGGCCATTGCTAATGGCGAATCAAAAATTAAGAATCTTTTACTCAGCGAAGATGTTTTGCGAACACTTACAATTATTAATCAACTGGGAATTCAAACATCTCACACAGCAGAAACGCTTACAGAAAAAGATGAGCTTGTTGTTTATGGAAAAGGATTGCAGGGGTTAACAAAGCCAGAGAATGTTCTCTGCTGTGGTAATTCAGGAACAACCATGAGGCTTATGATGGGCTTGTTAGCGGGACAACCTTTTCAGGCTTCACTGATAGGGGACGACTCGCTCAACAAAAGACCAATGGATAGGGTTATAGAGCCTTTGCAAGAAATGGGCGCTACTATTAACAGTGAGACTGTTGATGAAAAAAGAATTATTACTGTTCTGCCACAAAATGAATCAGGCGAGAAATATCTAAAAGGAATTTCATATGTGTCCCCAGTGGCATCAGCTCAGGTAAAATCGGCAATCATTTTAGCGGGCCTCTATGCCAGAAAACCAACAAGTGTGGTAGAGCCTCGTCAGTCACGCAATCATACTGAATTGATGCTAAAATCTTTACGTGGAAAAGTTGCTATTAAGGACTTAATGGTGACGATAGATTGCCCTACAAGGCTAAAAGCCTTGAATGTGAGTATTCCTGGAGATCTTTCTAGTGCTGCAGCCTTTATTGCCGCAGCCCTTATTGTTAAAGGTTCTGATCTCACGATTAGTAATGTTAATTTGAACTCTACACGCACTGGCATGATTGATGTTTTGCGTTATATGGGAGCTAAGATAACAACCGAGATTAAAAACAAGGTAAACGGAGAAGATGTTGGCCGTATTCATATCGAGGCATCACGTTTGAAAAACCTTTCCATTACAGGAAACATTATTCCACGCATGATTGATGAAATACCAATGCTTGCTCTCATAGCATCCGTGTCTGAGGGTAAAATGGTAGTGTCTGGCGCAGAGGAGTTGCGTGTTAAAGAATCAGATCGTATCAAGGCCATTTGTAAGACATTGCAGCAATTAGGTGTGCGTGTTGATGAAAAGGACGATGGTTTCATAATAGTGGGTAATCCTGAAGGGTTACGTATTCAGGAGGGGGTTGATTTTAGAAGTTATGGTGACCATCGCATTGCTATGATGCAAAGTATTGCTGGACTTGTATTAGATAAAGCCGTAACAATTGACGACGTATCATGTGTAGATACATCGTTTCCCGGTTTTTTTAGAATTTTAGAAAAGTTTTAATAAGGAGTTTTTATGCCTGAAAAGAAAAAAGCAAACAGTGGCTTTATGAAACCTGTTCAACCAGATGAAGCTCTTGCAGCTATTGTTGGCTCTACGCCTCTTCCTAGAACAGAGGTTGTGAAAAAACTATGGGTTTATATTAAGAAGCATAACCTGCAAGATCCAGAGAACAAAAGAAATATTAATGCGGATGAAAAACTCAAACCTGTGTTTGGTGGAAAAAAACAGGTGAACATGTTTGAAATGACCAAATTAGTATCTAAACATTTGAAATAGAACAAACGTTCGATAATAGTTACTCAAATTTTAAAAACGCAATAAATGGGTAGCTGAAGAATTTTTTTGCCCCCAAACTCATAAACCCCACCCGTATCTCCATTAAAGAGAATTCCCTCGTCAAGCTGCAGGTCGTTGAGACAGTTCAAGAGACTTGTGAAGTGTTTTTGACTAGTTTTCAAGTCGGCCTTGACTTGAATGGGAATGACTTTTCCCTGTCTCTTACACAAAAAACTGACCTCGCTACCATTCATTCTTTGGCGCCATGAAATAGGAGGGGCTGTATTTTTCGACATGAGTTCATTTAAAACGAAATTTTCTAACAGCCCTTGCAATTCTTTTTTCTGGTTTTTAGCCACATTTGGCTGTTTTGAGAAGACGGCCCCACTCAGTGGCGCATAATAATTCCTTATTCCATGGTCTGTGAAGTACTTTTTTGGTGGAATTTTCTTTCCAGAAATTTGATGAGATGTCTTAATAGGAATATTGCGTATGAGATTTGTATTTTCTATGAGAGTAAAAAGCTTTGGTACTTGTTGGTATTCTGAACTTGATGAAGGGGCAATGTGTGTTTGCTTGCACTGAAAACCTATTGATTGTGCTAGTTTAAGCAAAGTATCTTTGATTATTTCTTGATTATGGAAGCTAGAGGGATTTATTAAATCATTTGAGTATGTTAGAAGATACTGAGAAAAAACTGAAACTGAATCAGCGTTTTCTCGACCTGCTTGAAGCACACTAGCCAAACCACCAACCATCAAATATTTATTAATTATATCAAGTGCTTCCTTGTGTAGTAGATTTGTAAAAGGCTTGTTCAGGCTCCAATTTTTTAAGGCGTTTAATAAGTAGTTCTCTTTAGAAAAAATGAGGAACTCAGAAAAGGAAAATGGAGGAACTGAGATTCTATTCACGCAAGAGTGGTAGTCTGGCTTGATATTGTCTAAAATATTATGCGGCAAAAAACTGATAAAAATAGTCGACTGGCTCAACCACTTAGATTTAATATTATAGGCAAAGCTTCCCAGGTTTTTGCTGAGGTGGGCGTTGTCAATAACAAGACATTTGTTTTGGCTTGGAATAAAATTGTATCGCAATCCAAGCAGGTCATTTAGATCCTCTAAGCTACTACACAGGTCAATTTCCCTAGCCAGTTTCAGGTCAACTTTTAGGTCTATCCATAGATGGGACCTGCTTTTTACATGTTTTTTGACTAGAAAAGTTTTTCCAGACCCTTTTAGTCCTTCTACTAAAATTATATCTCTTTGAATTTCCTTTTGATTTAGTGCAGAGGAAAGAAGTGGGCCAATTTCGCGCTCAATAATGATTTCATCAGGCATTTGTCACCCTTAAATAGCTTAATGTTATAATAGAATCACTAATAATATAACTATATAATATAAACATCAACTAAAACATAGCAATAAAACATGGTTAGTACTGAATAAAAGATGATTACAGTGTTGCATGACCAGTATTAATGGTAAAATAGCTAGTTGAACAAAAACATTCTGACAGCCTATGTCGCAACTTTAGATAGCAAGAACGCATAACGTTCTTGCTATCTTTGACCTCTGTTTTTTTCGACAAACAAAGGACGCATAACAGAGAGTGTGTTCAGAACTTGTGTTTTGAAAACATGGAAGAAAGCTCGTTATGACGCATAATGAGAAAATGTGCTTTTTGAATGATATAACCAACTGATATTTAAATAGATTAATTTGGCTTGGATAGAGCCGTTATATCAAGGAAGTTGTGACTTGCAGCGATGGAATAATCTGTACAGAATAATAACAATAATAAACCATATAAAAACAGTGTATTATGGATGTTTTGTACGAAATTAGGTAAATATATATGTGCTCTGTTTTCGACAAAAAAAGCCATATTAGGGTGGTTTTTCATACCTCTCTGATTTAAGCGACGCATAAAAAACATTAATTACTTTGCTTTAGCGTGTTTGCCCCAATCCTTGTCTATATGAAATAAAAAAGTATTAACAATGTCTTGCAGTATTTTTCTGTTTTAGTAACTAAAAATACATGAAATGTATAATTGAAAATTTAAAAGGAAAAGTGGCTGTTGTTACTGGCGCAAGTTCTGGTATTGGTGAGTCGCTTACAAGAATGTTGGCTGAAAACAACGTGAAGGTTTTTGCTGTGGCGCGAAGAAAAGATCGTCTGGATAAGTTGGCAGCGGTGAGCACAAATATTATTCCGATTGTTCAAGATGTCACCAAAGAACTAAAAGCTTTAGAGGATGCCATAAAAAATGAGCGTATTGATATTCTAGTCAATAATGCTGGGGGTGCTTTGGGCAAAGATTCCATTCAGGATGCGCCAAAAGAGAAATGGCTGGGCATGATTGAGCGCAATGTAACGGGATTGATAGAGGTATCTCAACTCATTATTCCTAAAATGATCAAGCAAGGTTCTGGTGATGTCATAAATGTTGGGTCAATAGCCGGGTTGCAACCGTATTCCGGAGGCTCTGTTTATTGTGGTTCAAAGGCCATGGTGCGTTTTATGAGCGAGGCTTGGCAGCAAGATTTAATTGGTAAGGGCATTCGTGTGATGATCATTAATCCAGGGCTAGTGGAAACCGAATTTAGTATTGTTCGTTTTGATGGTGATAAAGAGGCTGCTGCTAAAGTTTATGAAAACATGGAGCCACTCAGAGCTGAGGATGTGGCACAAAATATTGTGTGGATGTTAGCGCAACCTAAACATGTTAATCTAATGAGTGTGACTATTATGCCAACACATCAGGCGAGTGCTACGATGGTGTGGAGGAATTAGCTGGATGGCAACAAGCTCTAAACGTCTATCGTCTAGCGTGGATACATCAGCTTGTTTTCCATTTCATTAGTTGGTCTTTTCGGATTAGAATTCTGACGTCGCGGTAGACGAAAATGCGTGAGGGGAGAAAAAAGCGACCAAAAGGCCAGCGGCCTCTGGGTTTTTGTTTTCCCTCTTTGATTCTTTTTAAGAGGGTTTCCAGTCTTTTGATGTAGCGTACATCAAGAGGGATATCATTATGACACGGAAGGAGTAGGGGGTTTTTCTTTTTTGATCTTATTAGCGCAGCAATTTTATTTAAGGATTTTTCAAACTGAGTAATAGAGCTGTCTTCTAAGTTAATATATAAGATGCCATTATAGAAAAAATCTCCTAGTAGAAGAACATTTGAGTTTTCTTCCATAAAACAGAGACTGCCCGTGGTGTGTCCAGGGACATAAATTGGTTTTAAGCGCCAGGGGCCGAAGTCGTAATGTTTACTTAGTTTTATAAAATGTGTTGGTTTAAATTTTCTGTGCTGTGGTTTAAGCCAGAAGTGTTTTGGCCAAGGTAAAATATCCTTTAAGAGTTCATAATAAATAGATGTGTGCTTGCTTTCTTTATTCTTGGAATATTTAGCCCATTCCTTTTTGTAGGCAAAAACTTTTTTTGCCCTGTAATTTAATCCAACATGATCACAGTGCAAGTGTGTATTCATGACACAGTATTCTTTGATGCCAAGTGATTTAAAAAGTTTTTTAGCCTCTTTGTGGTCTAATCCCAATCCAGAATCAATGAGGACAGCTTTGTTATCATATTTTAGGATGTAAAAACTCACATGCTCAGGCTCGTGAACCTCAAAAAGGTTTTTTTTGATTTCACGAATGCGGTACCAGTGACCGGGTTGCTGTGTGCGTGCGTTTCTAATCATGACCTCTATTTCCTAATGACAACATCTTCAACATAACCAACGCCACCGTTTTGCGGTGTGTATTGAATTGATGTGTAGTAAGCCGTTAAAACAATAATGCTGCTGCTGTTAGTAAGCGCTTTTTCCCATTCTTGTTCAAATTTTGTAATGTTTGGCGTTCTTATACCATTGACTTTTGTTATCAGCGCATACTGCTTAAAATTAGCAAACATGGAAGATTGTTTTGGGTTGTCAAACTTTACAAAAACACCTTTCTCCTTAACAAGGTGAAGTTCGAGAAAGTTATCAGAAGGTTGGAGAACAGTAAAGTTGTGCGTTGTATGGTAGGCAGGGACCGTTCCTGCGGGTCTTGTTGCTGCTTTAAACTGTATGGGAATTGTTTTTTCGTCCCTAAAGATTTTTATGCTGATGTTTTCACCAGACAAGCTGTCTTTAATTTTGGAATTTACAAGGTAGAGGTTTTCATCGTTATAAATCTTGTTATCCACAATTAACAAATCACCGGGCTTGATGCCAGCTTGCGCTGCTGGTGAGTTTTCAAAAACGTTTGTAATTTGTACCCCGTTGAGCGGCTTGTCTTTAAAATAATATTTTTGCAGAGTAATATCCATGGGCCTTACAAAAATTCCCCAATCACCATAGTGGGCAGCCATGGTCTGTTTGTGATTGAGAATATTATGATAACTTTTTTTGACACGGTCTACAGGGATTTCATAGCCAATCAAAACACCCGTAGAACGGTCACCATAAAAGTGTAGTCCTATGAGCTCTCCCTTTTCATTCATGATGGGAGAGCCGCTATTGCCCTTGTTTGTGGCAGCATCTGTTTGGATAACGGAAAAGGGATAGTTGTACTTGCCTTTTTCTAAGCTGTTCACATGGCCTGTATGGGTGACAATGCCGCGTCCCTGTGTGTTGCCAATGGAGATGACTTTATCTTGGATGTGTACAGTATTAATGTCTCCCCAGGGAATGTGTGGCAGGGCATCAACGCCAATGGCTTCTTTAATGGTGTTGTTGGCAACGGTTGCGGTGAGCACAGCCACATCAGCATCATGATCTACGCCAACAATTGTAGCATCTAAAGAGAGAGCGTTGTTGTATGATTTTAATTGCCACGAAATTTCTTGCATGTCTGTGTTATCAGCAACATGCGCATTTGTGAGAAAGTGATAGGTGTGTGTGCCATTTTTATTATCAATGGCCTTAATAACAAAAGCCGTGCCTTCCCAAATGTAGTCAGGATGGTTAACATAAGTTTCAACCACAAAAACAGATTTTTTGTACTTGGCTTCAATGTCTTGGATTGTTGAATCGGCAAAAGCTTGGTTTATGGAGACACAATAAAGCATGAGAAGAAGAATTGATAAAACGATTTTTTTACACGTAAACAAGTTCATTGTGTAATCTCCTTTATAGTTTTGAAATTTGTGAAACGTCATCATCACCAAAAGGCTCGATGTGTACCATGACATCTACAATGTTTTTATTTTCTGTGAGTAAGGTTCTTTTTACAGCGCTGGCAATATCATGGCCTGTTTTAACGGTAATGTTTGGGGCTACGAGGACATGGGGGTCAACGTAAATACCAGAGCCATGTTGTCTGGTGCGGATGGCGTGCATGGATTCTACGCCAGGAACTTTTGCTGTGATGGTTTGGATTTTATGAAGATCTTTTTCAGCAGCAGCCATATCTGTGAGTTCAAAAACTCTTGGTTTAACAATATCCCAAGCCACCTTAACAATAAATAAGGCCACAATAATGGCGCCAATTTTGTCGACGTAAGCAAATTGAGGAAAAAAAGATGCTACGCCAACAGTAATGATAACAGGGATGGAGCTTAAGGCATCTGTGCGATGGTGCCACGCATTGGCAACAAGGGCGTTTGAATCATATTTTAGGGCGGTCTTTTTTGTGTATTGATAAAGAGCTTCTTTGATTAGGATGGTGACACCCGGTCCCAATAAAGCCAGTTTTAAGGGAACAGAAGTGTTGTGCTCAGCCATGCCCCAAAAAGCGCTGTAGCCAATAATGGCAGCTGTTCCAAAAAGAATAAAACCCAACGCAATTGTTATGAGTGTTTCAATGCGCAAATGACCATAAGGATGAGATTTGTCTGCAGATTTGTACCAATATTTGGCGCCAATGATGATCATGAGATCTGTGGCCAGATCAGAGAGGCTGTGAAAGGCATCAGCAATAACAGCCGCACTTAAACCCACGATGCCAACAGCAAATTTAAAGGCAGCAAGCAAAAGATTAACAAAGAAGCCAGCGCGTGCGACCTGCTGAATATGGCTTATTTTTTCATTCATGGGTTTTTGCACTCCCCTATAATAAACGAAAAAAAACGTAATATCAACCAGATAGGCTTTTTTTTGTCCCTTGTTTACAAATGGCATTCTTTTGATTTAGTACGCCCTCATACAGGTTTAGGCTCCTGAGGAAAGGATCACCTTGTGTTACTAAAAGTTTTAAAATCAAAAATACATCGCGCAACAGTAACAGATGCTAATCTAGAGTATGAAGGCTCAATCACTCTCGATCAATCCCTTATGGAAGCTGCTGGCTTTAGAGAATATGAAAAAGTTTCTATTTGGAATGTGACTAATGGCAACCGGCTGTCAACCTATGTGATGACACCAGCACCTCCAGGCTCAGGTGTTGTTTGTATTAATGGTTCAGCGGCGCATAAATGTCAAAAAGGTGATGTTGTTATTTTAGCGTGTTTTGTTTCCCTGACTGAAGAAGAATACAAAAATCACAAACCTATCAAAATTTATATGTCGGAAAACAATCAAATTAAAAAGATTTGTTAGTTCTTAATTTTTTCTCCACTGAGCTTTGCAATTACAGTTGCCCCACAAGAATCACTGAAAACATTTACTGTGGTGCGGCACATGTCTAGCACACGGTCAACAGCTAGGATAAGGCCAATGCCTTCAAGGGGGAGGCCAACAGCTTTTAATATAATGGCAATCATGACAAGGCCGGCTGAAGGAATGGCTGCTGCGCCAATAGAGGCCAAGAGTGTTGTGATCACAATAATAAATTGCTGCATAAAAGACAGTTCAATGCCGTAAGCCTGTGCAATAAACATGGCAGCCACACATTCATACAAAGCCGTGCCATCCATGTTGATTGTGGCGCCAAGAGGTAAAACAAAACTCGAAATCTTATTCGACACACCCACATTTTCTTCCACGCATTTTATTGTGATGGGTAATGTTGCTTGTGATGAGCTTGTTGAGAAAGCTGTGAGCAACGCCTCTAACATTTTTTTATGCTGCCACAACCAGGGCTTTGTTTTAGCAAAAATACGTAAAATAAGAGGGAGTGTGATGAAAAAATGAATGGCCAAACCAGCCAGAACAACAAGCGCATATTTGCATAAAGGTAAAATTGAGGACAGGCCTGTTTTTGTGATTGTAGCAGCCACCAAACCAAAGACACCAATGGGGGCAAATTTTATAATGAAATGTGTGATCGCCATCATCACATCAAAAGTGGCCTTCCAAAAATCAGTGAGAAGCTCAGCGTATTTTTTACCAATCTTTGGAATAAAGAGACCTAGTAAAATGGAAAAGAAAATTATGGGA
>JAHJDR010000323.1 GCA_018812345.1 bacterium
CTTGAAATCATCCTTATTTTTTTCCGTATAATTGTATAGACCGAACACATACAATATCTGCCGAGGCAATAATCCCTTTAACAAAGGAGAATCCAAACTCTCGAATTGACTATAATCCTCAATCTGATTGAAAAGGATATCTTAGAAAAAACCAGCAGAGAACATACCTATCACTTTAAAAATTCTTCCTTTATTGATGTCATTTACAACCGCCTTCAAAAAGATAAAGTTTCATCTCATCACGACCATCTCGTAAAACTCTTTGAGGGTAATGATCATTTTAAAATTCAATACCTCACACATCTGGGTAGTGGCACCCATAAAGAACTCGCTAAAAAAGCCTTGTTTGAACTTAGCACACTACATGCTGACAACAATCTTAACTTTGATATGGCTATTGAAACAATGCTAAAACTCGTGGAGCTTAATACAAATGAGCCCTTCACAGAACAAATCCACATTTACTCTAAACTAGCCACTTGGTACTATAAAATACATAAATACGTTGAAGCGTTAAATACTAATAAGAAAATCATACAAGAGTTAACGCCGCAAAAAGAAAACCACTCAGAACAACTTCTACAAACATATAACCAAGCTTTAGAAGCTGTCATTAAACTTGCCAAGTGGGATGACGCTTCACAGTTAATTGCTGAAGCACAGAACATCTGCAATACCGTATATAAGCATAAAGTTTATAACCTTATTTTCAAAAACTATTATGCCTATGTATTACTGAATAAGAATCAAATCGACGAGGCACAAGCTCTTTATGAAGAAACACAAGATTACTGGGAACATGAATTAAATGATGAAGAAAAGAGAAAGGTTGTTAACAATAGGCTTAATAGCATTTATTACATGAGACAGAATTTTGATGCCCTCATTAAACTCTGCAACAAAAACATAATCTATTTAAATAAAATAAATAACAAAATTGACTGTGCCTATAATTACTATTTTTTAGGCGATGCCTATCATAAACAATTAGAAGGACAGCAAATAGAAAACAGAGAAAAAACAATCAACGATTGCGTTGAGAGTTTATCGTGTTGTGAAAAAATTGCGCGTGAAAACAATAATTATCTTTTGCTTTACAGAGCTCTCAATGGTTTAGGAAATCTCTATAGTGATGAAAAACAATACCAAATATCTCTAGACTATTACAACCGCGCACTTACCGTGGCCAGAAAAATTGCAAACAGTACTAACGCCGCCTTTGACTTACTTAATGCCGCTTTTATTTCCTATAATATGGGGCATATTCATGTTCAAGAAAAACGATTTAAAGATGCGTATGCCTATCTCATATACGCACGTAATACGTTGGAAACCATTGAAGGATTTTCACCAAATCGTGAAGAAATTTTGTTTCTCTCAAATATATATTTAGCAGAAGTTCATACCAACAATGGCGACTTTATTAAAAGCCATGAAGCGCTCAATCAGGCTGACACTATTTTAGCTGAAACAGAAAACATTAAATACCGAGCGTTTTGGAGTCAAATTAGACGCGCTCAAACGTATACAGCAGAACAAGATCAAGGTAGGGCAAAACGCTATCTTGAAAAAGCCAAAGCACTCGTTACTGACGACTATGAGAAACAAGAATTAAGTACAATTGAAGACATGTTTGAACAAAGTTTTTCAATGCAAGAATCCCAACTTGAGGGGGTAAAAATTATGACATCAAATAACAAACAACCATCTGGTGATGATCTCAAAAAAATCATTGAGATTAATCGTTTCATTAATTCAGAACATAATATGGATCAGCTTTTTAAAGTTGTTCTCAATTACGCTCTGCAGCTCTCAAACGCAGAATCTGGGTTTGTCATGCTTCTGGATGAAGAAGGTGAACTCCATGTTAAAGCATCACTCAATACTACTGAATCAGATGTTGAAAAGATTTCCATGAGTGTGGCTAAGATGGCTATTGAGAAAGGCGAAATCATCAGCTCCTCAGATGCCCTCAGTGATGATCGCTTTGATTCCTCTGAGTCCATTGTGCTCAATGAGCTAAAATCAGTACTCTGCCTCCCCATTCGCTCAAAATATAAGAGCATTGGCGTATTCTATTTAGACAATCGCTATCGCATTAATGCGTTTGAAGAATGCAATGTGGATCTTTTAACGGCGTTTTGTGATCAAGTTGGCATTGCTCTGGAAAACTCCAGTCTCATTAATAAACTCATAAATAAGCAAGGCAACCTTGAAAACAAACTCGAAGCCACTGCCGCTGAGCTTGATGAAGTCAAAAGCATTCTCAAAAATGAATCAGAAACCTATCAAACACGCTACGCTTATAAGAGCATTATAGCCAAAAGTGAAGCCATGCAAGAAATGTTCAAACTACTCGATAAAGTCACGGAAACAAATCTCTCCATATTTATTCATGGAGAATCAGGAACAGGTAAAGAACTTGTGGCCAAGGCGCTTCATTATAATAATCCCACACGACAAGGTAAACCTTTTGTGGCAATTAACTGTGGTGCCATTCCTGCAAATCTCATGGAAAGCGAACTCTTTGGC
>JAHJDR010000324.1 GCA_018812345.1 bacterium
GCCCCGTTTGGCGGGGTTCAGTGTTCCGGGGTAAAATTGAGGCGCAAGGCTTAGGGCTTAGGGCTGGGGATCTTTGTTCCAGGGTTCCGAAACAATCATCTCACGTAATTTTACTCCTCTCCCTCCTTTGCCAATAGCCAATAGCCGATTGCTTATTGCAAATTTTTTTATACTCTCGCGCCCCAGAATTCCCAACCCCCTAAGCCCTAAGCCTTAAGCCTTGCGCCTCATTTACCCAGGCACCCTGGCACACCGGTTCTCGGGTTCTCAGGGTCGCTGGTTCGCAGGTTCTCAGGGTCTTTGAATATTGAATATGGATAATTCTTCCCGAGACCCAGCGAACCCGCGACCCTGAGAACCCGAAAAAAATAAACCAATTCTAACCAAAATGACGTTTCAGTCATATCAGCATCTTAGAGGTTCCATTTAGGAGGTCAGCATGTTTAACACGATTAAGTTTTTTACAATTTCTTTATTCATCCTTTTACTTCTCTCACCCAGCATTGTTTTTGCCAGCGATGACGCATATGAAATCATCACAACAACGGCATTTGAAACATATGCTTTTAATGACACAGGTGATATTGATGGCGATAATATCCAAGATATTCTTATTGGCATTCCCAAATATAATGATGACGCAACTGAAAATGGCAAAACATTTCTTTTTCTAGGTAAAGATGTCACAGATAATGTTCTTGAACTTGATAAAGCCAATTATGTTTTTTCTGGTGAAGTTGATTATGACCATGCAGGCTCTTATGTCATGTTTCTTGATGACGAAGATGGTGATGGATTTGATGAAGTTCTCATCGGATTTGGTGATAATGAAGACGAACAAACTATTCTATCGAGCGAATTAGCTGATTACGCTCAAACAAGCACAGTCGCTGCCAATAAAAATGTAAAATATGGCAGCACAACAATTTACATGGGTGTGGGAAAAACCCTCGACTGTACCCTCAATAAAACAGCCCTTTACTCTGGACATCATAATGGGTCACTTTTCATGTTTCTAGCTGGCATGATCCTTATACTTTTAGGCTTAAGAATACATGCAAAAGAATAATATTCCCTCACAATTTATCCATTGAATTCTTAATTTAAGCTGGTATAGTTCCTTGCACGTCGCTCGTTCTGGTCGTCGTTAGACCCTGAGCTTGTCGAAAGGCTCGTCGCTCGTAATTCAATTACGCTAGACGATAGACGAAATGAAAGAAACTTCAAATTCGCAAGGAGAAATCATCATGACGAAAAAAAGAGTTTTAATTATGGGCGCCGCTGGTCGCGACTTTCACAATTTCAATATCAACTTTAGAAAAAACAACGATTATGAAGTGGTTACTTTTACAGCCACACAAATTCCTGATATTGACGACAAAGTTTATCCCTTTCCTTTGAGTGGCGAACTCTATCCCAATGGTATTCCTATTCAATCTGAAGACAAATTAACAGACCTCATTAAAAACGAAAACATTGATGTTGTTGTTTTTGCCTATAGTGATGTTTCTCACGAATATGTCATGCACAAAGCCTCAACTGTTATGGCCTGTGGTGCTGACTTCTGGCTCATGGGAGCTAACAATAGCATGATCAAATCAGAAAAACCCATCATCTCTGTTTGTGCCACAAGAACAGGCTGCGGCAAATCGCAAACAACGCGCCGTATTTCTGACATTTTACATAGCATGGGTAAAAAAGTTGTTTCCATTCGCCACCCCATGCCTTACGGTGATATTGCTGCTCAAGCCGTGCAACGTTTTGCCACAATCGAAGATCTAAAAAAACATAAATGCACCATCGAAGAAATGGAAGAATACGAACCCCATATTGCTATGGGTAACGTAATTTATGCTGGCGTTGATTATGAAGCCATTGTGCGTCAAGCCGAACAAGAAGCTGACATTATTTTATGGGATGGTGGCAATAACGATTTACCCTTCTATACACCTGATTTAGAAGTTGTTGTTGTTGATCCTCACCGTGTTGGTCACGAACTCACATACCATCCAGGAGAAACAAATTTGCGTCGTGCCGATGTTATTGTGATTAACAAAGAAGACACAGCTAACGCTGAAGATATCGCTAAATTAAAAAACAACATCAAACAAACAAACCCTACAGCTCTTGTCATAGATGCTGAGTCTCCCCTCACAATTGAAGGTGAAGGCAACATCCAAGGCAAACGTATTCTCGCCGTTGAAGATGGACCCACACTCACACATGGTGACATGAAGTTTGGTGCCGCCATTGTAGCCGCACAAAATAATGGTGCCGCTGAAATCATTGATCCCAGACCTTTTGTTAAGGGTAAAATTGCTGAAACATTTAAAAAATACCCACACATTGGCACCTTGCTCCCTGCTATGGGTTATGGTGATGAGCAAATGAAAGATCTGGAAGACACCATCAATGCCATTGACTGCGATTTAGTTGTCATTGGCACACCCATTGATCTTAATCGCGTAATCAACATCAAGCACCCCACAGTTCGTGTTCAATACAGCTTGAAAGAAATTGGGGAAAATTCTTTAGAGAAGGTGATTAAGAATAAATTCTAATTAGTTCAGGTTCAGGTATAAGGTTCAGGGAATGAAGCCTTCGGCTGGTTCAGGTTATTGGTTTAGGTTCAAGGGAGATACCCCTGAGCTTGAACCTGCTACCTCAACCACGCGAAGCGTTTTTCCCTGAACTTGAACCTGATACTTGAACCAATATGCACACTGGCATTCTCCGCAAAATGGCCGTCCAACGCCATGATGACATAACACCCGTAGATTATTATCTCCCACTGGGTGATCATAATATTCTACTCAATGATTATTTAAACACGAACATTACCTTAACTTTTTCTGGCGATATTCACTGTATCAACTGTGACTGCATTACATATAAAAGTTTTTCACAAGGTCATTGTTATCCGTGCTTTACAACGCTTGCTTCCTGTGACATGTGCATGATGAAACCAGAAACCTGTCACCACCACAAAGGCACATGTCGTGACAATTACTTTGCCACAGATTATTGTTTTAACCCGCACATTGTTTATCTGGCAGTAAGCAGCAATTTGAAAGTCGGCATCACACGAGAAACACAGAAACTCATCCGGTGGATTGATCAAGGGGCTTCTTACGCCTTGGTGTTTGCGGTCGTACCTGACCGCAAAACAGCTGGTGATGTAGAAATTGAAGTGGCCAAACACATTGCTGACAGAACAAACTGGCGCAGAATGTTGTCAAACAACATGCCAGAAATTGATCTTGTTGAAGAGAAACACATCTTGGCCCAAAAACTACCAAAGCATTTAGTACCCCATCTTTCTGATGATAACACGGTCACCAGAATCATTTATCCAGCACCCACATTTCCCGAAAAAATCAAAAGCCTCAACTTTGATAAAACACCTAAAATATCTAGAACACTCAGAGGCATTAAAGGACAATACCTCATCTTTGATGATGCTGTAATCAACTTGCGAAAATTTCAGGGGTATGAGATTGGTTTTGCATGCTAGCGCTTGCCCCGTTTTCGGGGTCTAGCGTCTATCGTCTAGCTCGTCCCAATATGCCATTTCATCTGCAATAAAGCGGGTAAAAGGAATGATGTTTTTTTCTACTGAGGCAGACTCTAGAGTTTTCATATAACGGGTTCTTTCTGAAACACGAATCACTGTCCAGTGATAACCTCCAGTTACCAACATATAGTTCATGAGAAAACGTCCCAACCTACCATTCCCATCCATGTATGGATGAATATTCACAAACATAAAATGTCCTAATACAGCCTTAACAGCAGGATTATCCTCATTTTTGAGAAGGTCATAATATTTTTCCATAACATCAACTAAAGAATGGTTTGGTAAAGGAATATGCCGAGAATTCCTAATATACACAGGTTGATTACGATAACCAATAATATCGCTGGCCTGATAAAGACCTGATTTAACAAAAGGGGTGAAAAGAGCCCTGTACCATGTCTGTAAATCCCTGCTCACTATCTGTCCCTGTTTTGTTTGTAATTTTGTTTTCTGAATACTCTGCAAAACACTCTGAAAAGCGTCCTGATAACCTTTTGCAGACAATCCTGAAAACAAATCTCTATCATGAATATTTTCTGCTGGATTCCATTTCCCTGCTGCTATTTTCTGAATCAACTCTTCTGTCACCTGATAGCCTTCAATAGATAGTGAGTGATAAGCATCATGAGTATACAAATCGCGAATCTTTTTTAATACGCGAAACTCTTTTTTCTTTGCTGGTTGGGGAAAATTATCTTGGATATCCTTTCTCATACTCTGCCAAAGCAATTCAATGCGCGCAGGATACGGAGAGGAATAAATTTGTCTACTACTAACAACTAATTTCTTTCTTTGAAAAGAATTTTCTGCTTTAATATGATACCCTGCAAGCTTCATATCAGAAATTATCTGGTCAGCATAGCCCTTCAGTCCCATCGACTGAAAAGCCCCAGCTAATCTCTCAGCACTTGATAATGAGGCTGTTTCAATAAGTTGCTTAGAAAGAGCCACAACTGATTGATATAAATTAAGAACTAATAAAATATTTTCAGCTTTTTCCACATAATAGGCAGGAGATAGTCTGCATAATGCTGTTTCCTGCATCATAACATTGATATCATTTATTTTTGATATTTTTTTCGGAAAATTGGTTTTATCAGAATAGATGAGAAGTGACGTCTTAAATGGCAATTCTATTGCTTGATTACTTGCTTTTTTTGTTATGACAACAAGTTGTTCAGGTATAATTGTTTCTCCAGCATGCAAATTCATTGAGTGGTCCGCACTTAAACAATACCCTGTTTTTCCAAACCGCTCAGTAAGATACTGCCTGATAAACGACCAGTAAAAACCATACCAAACATCTGAGTTCCCTTCTATGCCAGGAGTTGTTAATAAATACCAGCCTTGAATAACGTCAACAAGATAACCTGCCCTTGTAAGTTGTTCGCGAACCTTTCGACTGATTCTGTTTGATTTGACAATGTGATCACGGCTGTTTTTTTTAACCTCTTTCAAGGCTAAAGCCAGCTGTTGCCCCATGGTTTGTTTGCTTTTCCTGTTCACATGACCGCCCTAACCTACTAGATATTTTTGTTTTATTTTACTAGATTATTGTGTTTTTGTCTACTAGTTTTTTATGTTGTCATTTACTAGATAATTTTGTTTAGCTTCAGACATTGTGTGTCAGGCTTAAAAAAGTGCCCCGTCCCCAAATTGCTCTGGAGTAGCCTGGCACCATTAGAAACACCTAAGAAAATCGAACCTTTTCTTGAAAAGCATACTTTAAAAACGCTATATCTCCTCTAGAACACAAAATAGAATAATCTACAGTTTCGCTATTTAATGTGATCCAAACCAGCGATCCTGCGAACCCGCGAACCTGAGATCCTGACTTATGAAATCATTTCGAAAAGAACTTTGGTTTAACATCCCTACGCGTCGAGCGTTTATTAATATTACAGGAGATGTCTTTGAAGCCCTAAAAGAAAGTGGCATTAAAGAAGGCTTGTGTCTGGTTAATCCCATGCACATTACGGCTTCTGTTTTTATCAATGATCATGAGTCTGGCCTACATCATGATTATGAAAAATTTCTCGAGCGCATTGCTCCTCACGAACCCATTAGTCAGTACGAACATAACCGCACGGGTGAAGACAATGGTGATGCGCATATTAAACGCCAGCTCATGGGCCAACAAGTCACAGTCGCTATCACTGATGGTGCGTTCGATTTTGGTCCGTGGGAACAAATTTTTTATGCTGAGTTTGATGGTCGTCGACGTAAACGTGTTCTGGTAAAAATTATTGGGGAATAAATGGATTTTCAATTCGCAGACCTTAAAAAGCCAAAACCCTATGTACCTTATACTTATGATCCTGAGCCAGAAGAATGGCATGTATTAGACACGTTTCCCAAAGCAAGAAAACTCATTGTAGAAGTAGGCTGTGGCAAAGGCGCCTGGATTATTGAGCAAGCCAAAGAAAATCCCCAGACAAACTATATTGGCATTGAACGCACCATAAATAAAAGCAAAACCCTATTAACCAGTTCGGAACAGGCAGCCCTTAACAACCTCATTGCCATTCAAGCCGATGCTATAGCACTCATGAGTCAAAAGTTTCCCAAAGAATCAGTGGATGAGCTTTATTTTTTCTACCCTAACCCCACACCAAAAAAGCGCCAAGCGAACCAACGTTTTTTTGTAAGCTCTGCTTTTGATGTCTTTCATCAGTGTTTAAAACCCAATGGCACCATTTACCTGATCACAAACATTGAACCCTATCATCAGGAAGCGTGTAATTTTTTGGAAAATATTTGGGGTTATCAAATTTTAGACAAAAAAAAGCTGCCCCAGGATATTACTCCTCGAACAGCTTTTGAAAAACGTTATTTGGATGCTGGCGAAGATCTTTTTGAGCTCTTAGCCTCAAAATAATCTTCCATCGATCCATCGACCCATCGAACCGATTAAAAATCTACATCATCAGCATCAAGACTTTCATCAACACCTTGCACCTCATCATCATGAAGATCTTCTTCAATGGCAGGAATTTCATCAACAGCTTCTTCTGGAGCAACAATACTTTCTTCTTCTACGTCTTGAACAGGCATGTCAATTACAGATACTTTCTCAACAGGTTTTGTTGTAGGCACTGTAATTGTTGTCGTAGCTGTTTTTGGAATTGTGATTGTTTCTTTTTCTAAAACAGGAGGCGCTACATATGTTTCAGGTTGTACAACAGGAGCGGGAACTGTGTTAACCGTTGCGACTACTTCCTGAACAGAGCCTAGAGTTTCTGTCTTAGGCGTTTCGATTGTTGTTGCTTCAGCAACAGGTGTTGTTGTCACACCTGCCACACAATCTAAATTACCTTCGGCTGTGCGATAACCTTCATCTTCTGGCATTTTGTAGGTTACTGAATAGCCCGTAACCCCACCTTGAGAACCAAGATCTAAGCGATAAGTTCCACCTTTAAATGTTTCAATATTTCTGGTGTAATCCTTGCCTTCATTTTGCCTTTTAATAACCAATTGGCCATATTCAAATTTATGATCCATTGTAATACGAATGTCATTTCCATATTCACCACCTGGTGTGCACTGTGCTAATTCAACAGGATTGGCCCAGACATTTGTTGCAAAAACTAATGCTATAAAAATTATTAGTAATATTCTTCTGACTTTCATGTTAACCTCTTTGTTAAAGTTGCTAGCTA
>JAHJDR010000325.1 GCA_018812345.1 bacterium
ACAGCCCTGAGCAAAGTCGAAGGGCTGGGGAGGGAGCTACGGATCCGAAATTTTCAGAGAAAATTTCCCTCTATTTTCGATTTTCCATTTTCAATACTCGTAAATGGATTATCAAAAAACGAGAGCCTCTATTATAGATTCTTCTCCAAAATCACAAGCAAAAATTCTATATCTCTATAATTTTAGGGCGTTTTTTTATTATAGCAGACAATAAATGGACGATAATTAGACGATAATAAATGGTTTTATAATAGAGATTTTAGGATTTTCTTAACCACAGCCCTAAGATGTTGCTTGGTCCCATTATTAGTCACCACATAATCCGCCCTATTTCCCTTAGCCTTCAACGGCATTTGGGATTTGATGCGGGCTAGGGCATTCTTTTTGGTCATCTTGCGGTACTTCTTAGCCCGTTCAATTTGCACATACTGAGGTGCTGTGACGCAAATGGTTTGATCACAAAGTGTATAAAAGTCTGTTTCAAATAAGAGGGGGACATCAATGAACAAGGTCTTCAAACCCTGCTTTTTGAAAACAGCCATGACTTTTTTTACTTCTTTACGGACATAAGGGTGAACAATGGCTTCAAGTTTTTTGCGTTTTACAGGCTTGGCAAAAACGAGCTCTGCCATTTTGGTACGGTTAAGGGCACCATCTTTAAGAATGGTTTCACCAAATTCTTTTACCATTTTCTTAAAAGCAGGTTGTCCTGGCTTAACAACCTCATGAGCAATGGCATCTGTGCACACAACAACGTGACCTAATGAGCGCAATATTTCAGCAACTGTTGTTTTGCCTGTGGCTAACCCACCTGTTAAACCGATGATTGTCATTTTATTTTGATTTATTTTGGGCATTTTGTTTGGCTTTCTTTTCAAGTTTCTTTTTTCCAATTTCTTTAAAACTCATGAGATAGTCAATGAGCGGGTAAATGGCTACAGGTCCTTTAGCATGAATTTCTTCAACATACTTTGTTTCACTCTTTATGGTTTTGGCTTCAAACATTTTTTTGATGAGTGGGAGAATTTCTTGGTAGTCTTCTTCAAGACGGGCATGAACACGCTTAAAATAAGGGTTTTCAATCTCTTGCCGTTTCATGGATAAAGACAAATTATAGGCAAAATCCTGATCATCCCAGTTATCAATATACTTCTCATGCAGTTCAATGATTTTTGTGTAGAGAGGTACTCGTTCAGGATCAAGATCTAAGGCTTTTTGATAGGCGTCAAAAGCTTTTTCATCTTTCTTAGCCTTAAGAAGGTTATCACCTTTGAGTTCCCAAACAAGGGCTTTGTCTTTGTTTTTTTTCATTCGTGGATCGTGGATAGTGGATAGTGGATCGTGATAAACTGATCACAAAACATTATACACTAGTCACAAAATTGAGATTTATTTTCCTCAATCAATCGCGCTAAACCCTCTTTTGTGTTCAATTCTGGATCATCGAGCACCTTATCTACGAGAAAGCGTTGAATGTCACCAATAATAGGACCAGCTGTAAAACCCAGTTCCATGATATCATGGCCATTGAGTGCGAGATCTTTGCCTGTGAAGGGCGGTTTCTTGGCCATTTCTTTGCGAATGTTTTCTCTGAGCTGAAGGATACCGTATACTTTTTTGGGAAAGCGGCCGCCTTTTTTATCAGCAATGCGAAAGTCTATAAGATCAAAAATATTTTTAACACCTACTTTGCTAATAAAACGTCTGAGGGCTTTATCATTGTTATTAAAATGGGTGGTTTCAAACATGTGGTGTTTTATTAAGTGGCAAATCTTTTTAGGTGAAATTCCAGCAGAGGTAGCTTTATACTCACGAAACCAGCGTCCTGCAATGCCTGCTGAAATTAGTTGGTGATTATAAAAAGAAATATCACCTGTTTTTTCATCTTCACGTCGTGTTTTTGGTTTTCCTGTATCATGAAAAAGAGCTGTATACATGAGTTGTTTGTCGCCTATTGTTTCAATCTCTTCTGCATTTTGAGTGGCATCTAATACACGCATGGTGTGATCAAAAACATCTTCATTTTCTTTTTTTGGCTGCTTCACACCAATAAGTCTTTCAATATCGGGAAAAACAAGAGGGAGAAGCTCTGTGTCTCTCATAATATGAAATCCCGTTGAAGGCGTTTTGGCATCAAAAAGTTTATTGATTTCTATGACAATACGCTCAGGGGACACAGTCTTTATCAGAGCGGCATGTTGTTTCATTTCTTCCTGTGTTTGTGGATCAATCGTAAAGTCAAAACGCGCTGCAAATTGGACGGCGCGTAACATTCTGAGGGGATCTTCAATAAAGGAATTTGGAAAAACAGTTTTAATGAGTTTTTGTTTAAGGTCCTGAGCACCGAGATAAGGATCAACAAGGTCATCATCTTGCAAGCTGCGTGCCATGGCATTGATTGTAAAATCACGTCGCCCTAAATCAATGTCGAGGCTTAACGTGGGATCTGATTGAACCTGAAAGTCTTTATGACCCAAACCAGTAGAAAATTCTTTGCGGGGCAGGGCAATATCAATTTCTAGTTCCGGATTTTCTTTCGGAATAAACTTGATCACACCAAAGGCTTTTCCAACCTGGTTATAATGGCCACAGGTTTTGAGAACCGCTATTAAATCAGGTAAATCTATGAGGCGAACAACAATATCAAAATCCTTGATAGCTCTTTGTAAAAGTTGGTCTCGAACACAACCGCCTACAAGATAAGGAACGCCACCGGCATCGATGATTTTTTGAATAAAGCTATATTTTTTGATGTTTATAGTCATTTACCTAAAACAAAAGGAGCAATCTTTATATCAGCTTTTTGTCTTAAGTCTTTAATAAATGAAGATTCGAGGCTATATTTTAAGTTATCAGAGTAGGTTGTTTGTAGGGCTAATTTTGATTCATCATCAAGAGTTGCATCAGGAAGAGTCTTTTCCGATAACTTTACGATGTAGTAGTAATTTCCTTCTGTGATGTATGTGTCCAAAAAAGGTTGTGCCTTTGATAGTTGTGTTATTTTTTTAAGGTTTTCTACATCTGCTTTGCCACCAAAAACTGATTTTAAGCGGGCATAAGTGAGTGCTGGCGACTTGGTTTTTGTGAGGTTGTATTCCTTTAACGTATCATCTAAGTTGCGGTCTTTTTTCCAAAGCGCATGCAGGTTTTCTGCTTTCTCTTTAGCAGCAGGATCTGCTTGAAGTTCTTGATTGTCTTGCCCTTCAGATGTTTTGCTTACAGGCACTTTGATCACTTCAAAAGTAAATTTTGTATTTGTGAGTTTGTTGTTCAGGGCTATTTCTTGTTCTGTGGGTTTTAGCGTTTCAGCAAATAGATTCACGAGTGTTTGTGCTGTGAGTTGTCTTTGCATATCTTTTTCAAATGAAATACCGGTTTGATAATGATAGCCTGGAAGAAAACGATTAGTGTAATACTCAACATCGAACTTACCATTTCTAATGAATTGGGGATCGTTTTTTATATACGCAGCTAATTCTTCATTAGAGGCTTGTATACCATATTTATTTAGTTCTTGAATCACTAATTCTTCATTGATGAGAGAATTGACAATATCAAGACGCATATTTGAAATGTATTCTTCTGGTAAGTCATTTTTTAAGATCTTCTTTAGTTGTTCAACGCGGTTTCTTAGTATGTAGTTAGCTTTGCTAAGACTAATTTGCGTGTCATTGACTGTTGCCACACCCGTTGCTGTGGGACCTCCAGAACGCATGGTAGACGAACCAAAAAAGAGGGCAAATGATAAAATAATAACGAGAAGAATGAGTTTAATTACGAAGTTTCCTTTGTTTTTTCTAAGACTGCTGAGCATAATAGGCGTTCAGCTGTCAGTGTTCAGGAGTCAGCTATATTAGTGTAAGGATAGCTGAGACCAGAGTTCTGAAAGCTGGATATTTAGTGATCTATAGTAAGGCCCATTATTTATTGATTAAAGTGCTACTTTGCAACTGATTTTTCTTGCTTAGATATAAAAGGCCTGTTAAATTTCACTAAATATAATAACTGTTTATGTTGCATGTCAACGAAAGGTAAACGCATGATTTGGGATAAAATTATTGGAGTTTTTTCAAATGATTTGGCGATTGATTTAGGTACAGCAAATACGCTGATTTATGCCAAAGGTAAGGGCATTATTACATCAGAGCCTTCAGTTGTGGCAGTAAAAAAGGACGCTAGAGGCCAGAAAAAGGTATTAGCTGTTGGTAAAGAAGCTAAAGAAATGCTTGGTCGGACACCTGGCTCGATTGAAGCTATTCGTCCCATGAAAGATGGTGTGATAGCTGATTTTGAAGTGACAGAGGCCATGTTGCGTTATTTCATTAGAAGGGCGCATAATCGAAAATCATTGATTAGACCACGTATTATTGTTGGCGTGCCCTTTGGCATTACAGAAGTGGAAAAAAGAGCGGTTCGTGAATCAGCAGAGTCTGCTGGAGCACGTGAGGTTTATTTAATAGAAGAACCCATGGCAGCAGCGATTGGCGCTGGTTTGCCTGTTACAGAACCCACAGGAAGCATGATTGTTGATATAGGTGGGGGGACCACGGAAGTAGCTGTTATTTCACTGGCAGGCATTGTGGTTTCAACGTCTGTTCGTGTTGCTGGTGATGTCATGGATGAATCAATCGTACAGTACATTAAACGTAATTATAATCTTCTTATTGGGGAAAGAACTGCTGAACTTGTAAAGATGAATATTGGCAATGCTTTTCCTGGTGGTGAGATGCAAAAAATGGAAATTAGCGGGCGTGACCTTGTAACAGGTATTCCGCGTCATCTCGAAGTGAATTCTGATGAAATTCGCGAAGCCATTGCCGAACCCATTCATACAATCATAGAAGCAATCAAAACAACATTAGAACAAACACCTCCTGAGTTAGCAGGAGATATTGTGGATAAGGGGATCATGCTGGCTGGTGGGGGGGCTCTCATTCGAGATATCGACAAGCTCATTCATGAAGAAACTGGTTTACCTGTTATGATTGCAGACGATCCCTTATCGTGTGTGGCTCATGGTGCTGGTAAAGCTCTCGATGAATTGAGTGTTTTGCGTGAAGTTTCCATGTAAACAATAGTCTTCATGAAAAAAAAATCACTTTTTATACTGGGAATTTGTGTCCTTGTTCTATTACTTCACTTTTCTTTTGGTGAAAAAGATCTCCAAAATAGAAAGTTTATCAATCATGATATTGTCTCTTATGTCTATCGCCCTGTCTTAACAACCCTGCATACTATAAAAAATTTCTTTTTAGGTGTTGTTGATGAGTATTTTCTTTTAGTGAATGCCAAAAAGGATAATAATGAGCTGAGAACCACACTTAAATTAATGGCCATGCAAAATCATTCGTTACAACATGAATTGCGAAAAATACGAGATGATGAGCTCATTCATGATAAATATGAATTCCTTGGTTATAAACTTCTTCCTGTTAATGTTATGGGGTTTGATCCTTTTATCATATCTAAAACCATATCGATTGATGCGGGTACTGATCAAGGTATTGAAAAAAATGATGTTCTTGTTTCGCACCAAGGGCTTGTAGGGCGTGTTTTACAAGTTTTTCCACAATCGAGTAAAATTCTTCTCTTGATTGATAAATATTTTGCCATTGATGTTATTAGTACGCGTACAAACACGCGGTGTTTGGTCAAAGGCATTAGTTTGAGTAAACTGCGTGTGCATCATTTACCTTTTTTAAGTCATATTGAATTTCTCAATCAGGAACAAGCTATTGCCGAAGGTGATACACTCATTACATCAGGGGCGAGTGATATTTTTCCTGGAGGCATTTCTGTTGGCACTGTTGTCGATGTAAAGCTTGATGATGAAGATTTCTACAAAGATGGCTATGTACTGCCCGCCGTTGATTTTACAGAACTGAATCGTATTTACGTTCTCAAACAGAATAAATAATAGGTTTTATTTATGTTTTTACTCAGTGTTTTTGTCCTTCTCGCATGTCTTCTGATCGATATTCTGTTTGAATTTTCTTTGAGTGCTGTTGTGATCAAACCACAACTCTGTTCTTTGTTTATTTTTTATTTATTATTTCGAAATAGTTTTAAGCACACAATTCTAATTCTTTTCCTTTATTTACTGTTTCTCATGCCTTTTTCAGGAGTGTCTCCCTTACCCTTGTTTTTGTCTTTTTTTCCCGTACTGATTGTTGTGCGACACATTCGCGAGCAGATTTTTACAGAAACGTACATTATACAAGCTTTTTGGGTTTTTATAATGAGTATGGTACAACAATTGCTACTTAATTTTCTCGTGATTCAGGATTGGCATTATCTCACGACGCCTTTTATTCTCGTGAGTAATGTTTTAAACAGTTTGATTTTAGGTCTCATTACAATCGCTTTTTTTATCATATGTGATCGTCTTTATGAAAGAGTGAAAACCTCCATGTATTCTCGTAATAACATAGATCCTGCAGACTCTTTACGTCAAAAACGATACCATAAGTATTAATGCGTTTTTCACATGATGAAAACATATTGTACCTTCAGCGCAAAGTTCCTTTTTTGATCATCGTAATTATGTTATTTATTTTTATTGTGTTGGCCCGGTTGTATTTTTTGCAAATCATGAAAGGGGAACATTATCAAAATTTAGCTGATGAAACGTTTATTCGTGTTGAAGAAACTGTGGCAAAGCGTGGCAATATTGTTGATCGAAATGGTGCTATATTAGCTGATACACGAACGTACTATGAAATTGTCATGATACCCCAGTATCTTGATGAAAAGGAAAAAATTATTGATAGTCTTTTATCGATTTTACCTCTTACAAAAGAAGATATTTTAGAAAAATTGGCTGCAGCCCGCTTTGAGGCAAAATTTCAGCCTGTTGTTATTGTGGATGACGCTCCTTATGATTGGGTTGCGAAAGTGAGAGAGCATATTTTACCTGAATATGATCCCCAATCTGATTTTTCACTCAATGGCGTTGATGTTCGTTTTTATCCTCTAAGGCGTTATCTCCATCCTGAAGTGTTTGCTCATGCTTTAGGTTATTTACGTGAGATAGATCAGGCAGCACTCAAGAAAGCGCGCGAGGAACAACCGGGCGTCTTTACGATGAGAGATCTTATTGGTGCAGCCGGATTAGAATATGCCTATGAAATTGCTTTAAAGGGGAGTGATGGTGTTTTGGCTCGAGTGGTTAATGCTCGTGGGCGTGAAGTGACAACAGATAAAGACTTAAATGTGCTCAAAAAGAAAGCAACCGTTAATCCAAAAGCGGGACAGACACTCATGACAACAATTGATTTTAATGCGCAATTGGCAGCGTATGAAGCGTTTCAAGAGTTAGGAAAAAAAGGTACTGTTGTGGCTCTTGATCCACAGACCGGTGAGATTTTAGCTTTACTGAGCTATCCAGGATTTGATGCCAATAGAATAACAAAAAATATTGATAAAGAATACTGGAAGATGATTAATCTACATGAAGACAAATATTTGTATAATAGAGCTATTCAAGGCATGTATCCGCCCGCGTCTACGTATAAGGTAATAGGTTTAACAGCTGGTATTGATACTGGCAAAATAGACCCTGAAACGAAGAAAGTATCTTGTTCTGGTGGAATGCATTTTGGCAACCGTTATTTCAAGTGTTGGACAGCACATGGAACATTAAATACGTTACATGGTTTATCGCGTTCCTGTGATGTGTTCTTTTATAAATTGGGTTTGGCTCTCGGTGTAGATGGTTTGGCTGCATATGCTAAAATGTTTGGTTTGGGTGCCAAAACAGGCATTGAAATTCCCTATGAAAAGTCAGGTCTCGTGCCTACGAGTGCGTGGAAGGAAAAACGTTATAAGCAAAAGTGGTATGAGAGTGAAACGCTTTCTGTTTCGATTGGGCAAAGTTACAATTTAGTGACCCCTTTACAAAATGCAGTTGTCGCGGCAATGGTAGCTAATGGAGGCTATAAAGTATGGCCACATTTGGGAAAAGCCTTATTTGATCAACAAGGTTCCCTCGTAAATGAAATTAAAGGTAAAACAGAGCCGACAACTCTTGTTGGTTCAAAAGGGTTAGAATGGGCCAAAAAAGGTATGATTGAAGTTGTGCATGGCTATGGCACAGCAGGTCGTTTGAAACAAAGTCCTAACAAGATTGCCGGTAAAACAGGAACAGCTCAAGTCGTGGGGCATGGGGCTAAAGTAAAAAAAGGTGTGAATACAGAAAATCATGGTTTGTTCATTGCTTTTGCGCCCTATGATGATCCTAAGATTGCTGTTTCTGTCGTTGTAGAGCATGGTCGCGGTGGTTCTGCAACCGCAGCACCAGTAGCTATGAAAGTGATAGATGCTTACTTTAGGTCTAAGGCGCAAGGCGCAGGGCTTAAGGCTAAAGAATAAATAAACTTTACGCAGCACGTTGAACAAAATAGACGTCAGACCTCAGACCTCAGTAGAATAATACTGAAGCCTGAAAGCTGAAGTCTGAAGCCTAAGAAATGAAGCATAGTTTTTTTAAGACATTTTATTTTCCTCTTTTCTTATTTGCGATCATTCTCGCAGCGATTGGTTTAGCTAACTTATATTCAGCCACAACAACGATTGAATCACAGGGTGCGAGTGTTTTTTTTCAGGCTCAAATGATTTATACCTGCATAGGTATTTTGGTGATGCTTATTTTGTGTTTTGTGAATATAAATTTCTTATATAAAATGGCTCCCTTGATTTATGTGATGACATTAGTTTTGCTTGTTCTCGTTCTCGTGATAGGCTCAGAAAGTCATGGAAGTATGAGTTGGCTGAATTTAGGTTTTGTACGGTTACAGCCTTCTGAATTGGCAAAATTTGGTATGGTTATTATGTTAGCGCGCTATTTTTCTATGTTACAGAAGGATGGTCCGCTGAGTATGAAAGAGTTGTTTGTCTCCTCTATATTTTTTCTCATACCCACTGTGCTTGTTGTTCTGCAAAATGATTTAGGGAGTAGTTTATTTTATGGGTTTATTTTTGGTAGTCTCGTACTTATTCAAGGCCTGCGTTTTAGATTAATAATTGTTGGGATCCTTCTTATTTGTGTGATTGCTATTATTGGATTTAATTTTTTCCTCAAAGATCACCATAAAAATCGCATTCAGAGTTTTATGGAACCTGAGCTTGATCCTAAAGGAACAGGTTATCATTTAGTCCAGTCAAAGATTGCTGTGGGTTCCGGACGTGCGTTTGGAAAAGGGTATTTGAAAGGGCAGTCCCATCGTCTTAAATTTTTGCCAGAAAGACATACAGACTTCGTGTTTCCAGTGTTAGCAGAGGAATGGGGTTTTGTGGGTGCTGCGATTACGTTGTTTTGCTACTTTCTTTTTCTTATTTCAGGCGTAAACATCGCCTTGTATTCAGAAACCCGATTTGGATTTTTCTTAGCCATTGGCATCGTTGCGACTTTTTTCTGGCATTTAGTGATCAACTTAGGTGGTGTCTTGGGCCTATTGCCTCTAACAGGGGTTCCGTTGCCTTTTCTCAGTTATGGTGGTTCCTCATTAGTTGCTAATTGGATGGCATTGGGATTTCTATTATCAATATTTCGCAGTGGTTTTAAAAGGTATTAAAAAGCTTTTTTACGTAGCAGCTCAATGTCTTTGACATCTTTGACGAGCTTTTGCGTCATGTTTATATTGCCTTTTTTTGTGATGAGTAGGTCATCTTCAATACGAACCCCACCAACAGTGTAGTATTTATCAGCGACAGACCAATTGATGTATTGCTTGTATTTATTTCTTTCTTTTTGGGATTTGAAATAAACTTCAAGAAAATAGATGCCTGGTTCAATTGTAACGACCATATTAGGTAGAAGATCAACAGAGGAGCGCATGTGTTTATGCGGTTTTGTGCTACAGGGAATAACACCAGCGCCTACATCGTGTACATCAAGTCCTAAAAGATGACCCAGTCCATGAGGAAAAAAGAGACGATGGATATCTTTTTGATAGAGCTCTTGGGTGTCAATGTTTTTGAGGATGCGTAGATCTTTCAGGTGCTCAATAATGAGTCGGCAAGCTTGCTCATGAATATGTTGAAAAGCAACACCAGGCACAGATGCTTTAATGCATTTCTTATTTACGTCAAGAGTGGCTTCATAAATAGCTTGTTGTGTTTTGGAAAAGGTTTTGCCAACGGGGAATGTTCTCGTGATGTCAGAGGCATAGCCATGGCATTCACAACCCGCATCAAGAAGTATAAGATCACCATTTTTTCCTTTATCGTAACAAGTCGTGTAATGGAGGACTGCAGGATTACGGCCAACAGCGGCAATGGTTTGAAATGAATTGTGAATGGCGCCATTATCACGATAGACTTTTTCCATAAGCGCTTGTACTTGATATTCATATATACCCGGTTTGATTGTGCTCATGGCTTCTGTAAAGGCCTTTACATTAATGTGAGAGGCTTGTTTCATGAGTCTGATGCCTTCAGCATCTTTAAAAGCACGCATGAAATCGAGAGTTTTCTTTAATGTAATAGTGTCTACTTTAGACTTTCCCACGTGTCTTTTAATAAAGGCTTTGTCTTCGGGCATGGTATAGATTCTATTGTACCTTTTTTTAAGCTTGCTAACAACCTTCTCAAAATCTGAATAATAGTGAACTTGTTTAGCCCCGAATTTCTTTTTAGCTTCCTGGGTATTGAACATACGGCCCACCCAAACGAGATACATAGGATCAATATTAGGAATGAAAAGATGTCCTTGATTGCTTTTGGGATCAAGGACGAGGTGATAGTTAATTTCTTCTATGGCAGTTAAATAAAGAAAATTTGAAGACTGTCTGTATTTAACGGGAACGTCACCATTACGAATGATTTCATCTTTAGCTTTGATGTAAATAAGGCCGTCTTTCATGACGTTCATAAGCTTTTCACGGCGTTTTCTTTGTAGCGGGAATGAATACATATGTTTCGGTTGTCGGTTATCGGTTATCGGTTATCGTTTGTTTACGGTAACCGGAAAACGGAAAACGGAAACCTGAATTAGTTTTTCACATTATTTTGAACCCATTTTACGATGTCTCTTGTGTCAGTGCCTGGGGTAAATAATTCAGCTACTCCTGCTTTTTTGAGAGTTTTTATTTCATCTTCAGGAATAATGCCACCACCAAAGAGCTTTATAT
>JAHJDR010000326.1 GCA_018812345.1 bacterium
ATCACAACCCCTGGCTTTTCGTGCTCTTATATCTTGTATTTTTTGATGTCGTCTAGATTTCCCTGTTCCCTCATATTCTCCTGCTAACAAATCAACTTGAACCTCATAGTTTTTTCCATACAATTCAATGTTTCTAAAGAAAATAAAGGGCTGTTTTCCTTCTTTATAACCACCTTTAATAAGCAAATTACAAATAGTTTCATAGGTTTCATTTGTTATGGTTTTGTGATTAAAAGCTAGATCTACATCAGTACTCCCTATATGTTTAGGTTCACTATCAGGAAAAAGGAGTCCTGGTACCCATCCGCCAATCAAAACTATATCATTCCGAAACGCCCCTAATAAGTGAACCAATTCTAGCAAAACAGCGTGAGCGGCTTGTACCGCACCTTCTCTATAGTCATCTTTTGTTACCATAATGAACTTACTTTCTTTTCAAACACAGCATTAGCAGCCTCCTCTCCCCTTCCTCTTACATTGATAAGATCAATGTAAGTTTGAATAGGAGAAACAAGCTGTATATCATCTATTATTTGGCTATTGTAAAACACTCCTTCATCCTTTGGAATAATAAGCTCAATATTAGCACCACTATCCACCAGTTTTAGATCTAAGTCTTTTGTAATTTTTGATATATCACCGGTCACATAAGCTACAACTCTATTTGAAGGAACCATAGGAGCATATCTTATTGCTGCTGAAAATCCTGTTAGTGCGAATGATATGCTATTTTTTTTACAATATGATGACAGGTCTTTTTCAATTTCATGAGGTTTTTTTAAGGTAAAATATTTTAAAGTACCTGTCTCTATAAACCTGCGCGCCCTAACCCATTCATCTAATATTTCTTTTGGATTATTTAAAACAATCTCTTCTTTGCTAATATCAATCCATTCTTGTCCTATCAAAAATTGTTTTATTTTTGAAACGTAACTTGGACTAACATCTGCTTCCGTTGCTAGTTCACGAACTCCCCATGCTTTTTTAGTATTCGATAAAAGAATTCTTATAATCCTAGCCGCTTTGTTTGAAAACAGTGTCCTTTGCTTTCTTTTGATGATGCTTTTGTTTGGTTTTCCCGTTTTTTCAATTAGCACGTTACCAAATTGCAGATAACAATTTCCTGACAAATCAAAATATCCTACATTCATTTCTTTACAAATTTTAGCTGCATTATCTGAAATATACGGAGCAACAACAACACCATATGATGACTTTATAGCTTTTGCATAATTGTTAATTTGAAGAGCGGCATTTCTTATATTTCTTGGTTCTCCATTAAGAATGTATTCAATAACCAATGATTTAACTCCATTGTTTTTTGATAGTTTAATGATAACATCAATGAAATCATTTTTATTTGGAACTTTAATCCTTGTAGTTGTTTTAAAATCACCTAATGGTAGTGTCTTTAAAATATCTTTAATTGATTTTAGGGGTATTAATCCTGTCTTTTGCTGTTTCATATATAAAGCTTGTTCACCAGATGGTTTACATTATCTTAACAGTATACATTAAACATAGCAATATCTCTTTGCCTCAAGTTAAAACCTTCCTTTTTTTAGCCCTCTTTGCTTAAAAGAGGCTCTTTAAAAAAATACATTTGTATACTCCCACAAAAGAGACAATATTGACCCTATAATGACCTCATAATGACCAAAATCACAATTTGGATTTGATCACTAATTTGGCAGTTAATTCAATATTTTCAATAAGTTATTTAGAAGATTGATTGCGCCCTTGAGAGGATTCGAACCTCTGGCCTACCGCTTAGGAAGCGGTTGCTCTATCCTGCTGAGCTACAAGGGCTTTGTTGAGTAGAGACTACCATAGTAGGCTCTACGATTACAAACCCTGTCCCCTGGTGGGACAAGGGCTAAAACTTTCTATAAATTTCTTTTCGATGGCCTATTTTTATCACTAAAACCGTCATGACGCTATTGTTAACCTCATAAACAACACGATAATCACCAACACGAAATCTGTATAAATCTTTTGCGCCTCTGAGTTTTTTTATTCTCAATAAATCAGAAAAAGGATTTACTGCTAAAGTATCTAAATTCTCAATAATTTTTTTTTGAATGTTTTTTGACAACCCTTTGAATTCTTTGTGAGCGCTTTTTGTAAAAACAACGGAAAATTTCGCCATAGTGACTACATGTCTTTTAGAACATCCTCTAAAGAAACTGTCTCTTCATTTTTTCTGGAATGATAGGCCTCAAGATCTATTTCATCCTCAAGATATTCAATAAGCGCCTGTTCAATAAGATAGCGGATCTTTAAACCCCGTTTCTTACAATAATCGATGAGCACTCGTTTAAGTTTGGGATCAATAATCGTTGATAAATTAGCTGTTTGACTCATATCATTATAATACATGTTTTTTCATGAAAAAACAAGAAGTAGTATAATTTACGCTATTATATCATGTTGTTAGACTTCTTTGCTAATATACCAGCAACGAATTAACGGGGTAATTTTGCAATTTCTCACGTCCGTTTAAAAACCCTAACTCGATAAGAAACAAACAACCCACAACATCAGCTTCCATTTTTTCTAAAAGTTTTAACGAAGCCTCTGCTGTGCCGCCTGTGGCTAATAAATCATCTACAAATATAACTTTTTCGCCCTTCTCAATCGCATCCTTATGGATTTCAATTTTATCTGTTCCATATTCAAGAACATATTCTTCTGATAATGTTTCCGCAGGCAACTTGCCTGGCTTACGAATAGGAACAAAACCAGCACCAATTTCTATGGCCAAAGGAACGCCAAAAATAAAACCCCGTGATTCAGCACCACATACTTTTGTGATCCCTTGATTCTCACACAGCAGCTTCATTTGTTGAATAGATTCTTTTAAGGCATCAGGATCTTTTAATAATGTTGTAATATCTTTAAAGAGAATGCCTTGTTTAGGAAAATCAGGCACATCTCTGATATAGTCAGCTAAGTTTATCATAGATAAATCCGAAATACGAATAGCGAAATCCGAAACAAATTCGAAATCCTAATAATAGAAATCCGAAACAGGTTCAATAATCGCATTCAATTACTTCCAGCTCTTATATTTCTTTTTGGGCAATACCTTCAGTGGGTTAATGGCATCAACCCCTTTATGTACTTCGAAATGAAGATGGTTGCCACTCGCACGGCCTGTACGACCCACCGCTGCTATTTTCTCACCTTTTTTCACTACTTTACCTGGCGTAACATACATGCGGCTATTATGAGAATAGGCTGTAAAATAATTACCCGCATGCTTGAGAACAACAAGATTACCATAACCGGAAAAGCGTTTCGCAAAAAGGACCTGACCTTCTGCTGCTGCTAAAACAGGCGTTCCAGAAGGTGCTGACATATCAATGCCATCATGAGGTCTTCCGTGGCGCATACCAAACTTACTGGTTAGCACAAATTCCTTTAAAGGCCAGTCTAAGGTCACAGGACGTTGAGAACGATCTGTGGCAATTTTTCTCTCTCTGAGAAAGCGCGTCACAGACATGTAG
>JAHJDR010000327.1 GCA_018812345.1 bacterium
ACCTTCGTGTCCTGACACTAAACGCCCCAACCAAGGGATAACAAAACGCGCATAGGTTTTATGAAAAATGTTGGAAATCTTTTTTTCAGGAGCAAAAAACTCTAAAATAAGAATCTGCCCACCTGGTTTCAAAATACGATACATTTCACGCAAACCCTTTTCCAGGTCACTAAAATTACGCACACCATATCCACAAATGATCACATCAAAGGTATTATCTTGAAAAGGCGTGTTAAGAGCATCAGCGCACAATGGTTTAATTTGGGCTTTTTCCACATAATCAATTATTTTGGAATAACCCGCCTGCAACATCTCTTGCGAAAAATCCAGAGCCGTAATCGTTGTTTTGGGAAAGCGCTTCACACAAGCAAGACTATAATCAAAGGTCCCAGCACAAAGATCGAGCACATGAAAGTTAGCCACACGAGGTTGATCAATAAGCTTTAATGAGCGAGCCCGCCAACCCTTATCAAGATTAAAGCTCAACACATGATTCAACCGATCATATGTAGGACTTATTTGGGAGAACATTGTTTGTATGTCTTTTGCCATACAAAATTGAAAAATGAAAATTACATAATTGAAAATTGAAAAATACTTTCAACTACATTTTTCACTTTTCAATTTTCATTTTTCAATTATCTTAGGTCTAACCCCTCTTACCACAGTCACAACAGTGGCAATTCCACCACGCACATAAAAATCACCAATAACTTTAATGTATTTGGGCTTGAGCAGTTTTTGCAAATCATCACAAATCTGGTTGGTCACTTTTTCATGAAAATGCCCTTCATTGCGATAGGCCCATAAATACAATTTCAATGATTTGAGTTCAACACACTTCAGTCCGGGAACATAAGCTATTTTTATGGTCGCAAAATCTGGTTGTGCTGTTTTGGGACACACACAGGTGAACTCAGGACAATCAAACTCAATAAGATAAGGTTTTTTTTCTGGATTAGGAAAACTATCTAATAATTTATATTTTGGCGTCATAATGCGTCCCTTTTAAGAATATCACTTAAAAATAACAAGAGTAATGTGGGGGAACGGGGTCGCGGGATCTCAGAGGCGGCCCTATAGCCAGTGTTCAGACCCTGGTGTACAGTGCTCAGTGTACAGTGTCCAGTGAGATACCTTCACTAATCACTGGGCACTGGGCACTAAATAGCCCCCCTCCCCCCCCATCAACCACAAGTAATAATTGACTTTTTTAAAATAAAGGGCCAATATATTTAACCTTCTCAAGGAGCTCATTATGCCAATAAAGAAAGTTTTTATTATTTTAGGTCTCATCTTGGCCATCATCTTACCATCTCTGAGTTATGCTAATGAACAACCCCTTCCCCCATCTGAAGTCATTGACTGGCTCGACTATGCCCTAAAAAGATTTCCACCAGACGATTGTCCGTACCTGGATAAAGAAACAAAAAAGTGTGCCAGCATAACACGTTTTGGCTTAAGCGGTAACCTTAAAGAAGGACATGTTTCCATTGAATTAACAGGCTATAACTGGAGCCGTAAAGATCAAACCATTAATATATTAGGTCCCTCTAGCTCTTTTGCCCTCACGGACACCAAGATTGAGCTCAAAGAACAACTTGATCCTCTTGCTAATGATGACATTTTCATAGCACCTTTCTTTGATGCAACAGGTGGTTACTGGAAAGTCACTGTGCCACCAGGAAAATTTCTCATCACAACAAAAATGTCTTTTGAACCACAGGCAAGCCTCTCTCTTAATCTCGCCAACAACATTGGACATGTTGATGTGAGCAAACTCGATGGTGGTTTTTTACAATACGATGAAATCACAGGCAATCATGGTGGCCCTGTTCAACTAATATTAGAAGGTAAAAAGAAAACATCTGAGGAAAAACCTCAAATCCGCGTAACACGTGTCTTTACCTGGGATAGCATCCCCACTTTTCGCTATAGTATTTCCGTAAGTGGTATTCAAACAGACACACCCCTTTCTTTTCCATTACTCAAAGATGAATTTATTGAAGACGTCACACCCAAGCGCTCCTATCAGGTAACGGAAAAAGATGGCCTTCGTTATCTCCAAACAACCTTTAGTCCCAACCAACCCACACTGACCGTCACGGGACATTATAAACACAAACCAACAAGTTTTACTTTAGGTGAAACCCTTCCTTTTGAAGTGTGGTTATTTATCAGTAGTCGGCGTTATCCTGTTAATGTACAAACAAATGCTAACCCCATTGATCCTGGTGAATTTCTCTCTCTAACAAATATCAATAATGCTAGCGCCTATCTTGTAAAACCAGGACAAAAAATGGCCTTCTACCCGATCACATTGGAGGTCGATGAAGGACGTAAAGGTAAAGGCAATATAACCTATAAGCTCTTTGAAGGTTATCAGGATTATTGGTTAGAAAAACTATTTCTCACAGCAACCTTAAGTGGACAAGACCGTCTCGTTATCCCAACGCCTAATACACCTACTTTTGCTGGTTTGGGAGATGATAGTTTGGAACTCTACCATGATGACAACAATCAACTCAGTGTGAGGTTGCCCTCTTCAGGTCTTGATACAAAACCTATTATCGTTGATTGGAATCAATTAAGACCTGTCAGTAAATTGCTTAATAAATTTACTTTTCAATTTCCGGCTCAGAACATTTTTCTAGAAGAACAAAACATCAATATTTACTTCAAACCAGGACACATCCCCTTGCATGCCTGGGGGGCCTCAATCATCTCTGGAGGTGTCGTCAATCAATTTCATCTCTATGGATTTTTGATAGGGATTTTTGTATTTTTTGTTTGCCGTGGTTTGAAGTTTAATTTCTTTCTATCCTTATTTGTCACGCTACTCTTCATTGGCTTGTACCCGATAAAAAGTTTTCCTCTCGTATGGGTACTCGTCTCACTCATCATGACAATTCCTTTTGCACGAGCCAGCAAGAAGTTGCCCCTCAGCACGTTTATCACTATTCTTTGGCTCATTATCTTTGGCATAACGACATATCAACTAGCTAATTACTCGCGTGACCGCATCTATACTGCCTTTCATCCCTATGCTGATGCACAAAGCCAATATCATTTTGACAACAACCGTAGCACCTCAAAAATGGATTATAAGAAAGTTAAAGCTACAAAAGGATTCCCCACAGAACGAAGTGTATCAGAGGCTGTGTACGAAGAAATGGAAGATTTGGCAGCGGCACCTGTACAAAATGTCCTGAACAATCAGCCCACACAACTTGACCAGAGACTCATGAAATCAAATGAGTGGACAGCAAAGCCTGTCTCACTGAAAAACTACATTCGTGGCGGTGAGGTTGTTACGCTCACATCCTATAATTTACTGCCCGGCAAAAACACAAAAGTAGGTGTTCTCACAGCAGGGCCTGTACTAAGAGCTATATGGCTGCTCATTGAAACATTACTCATTTTACTTATGATGTTGGCATTACTGAATCGTTTGAAAAACGTGTTCACTGTGAAAGAATAAGTGCCCAGTGCTCAGTGCCCAGTGTTCAGTGAAGGTCTGTTTAATCACTGGACACGGGACACAGGGCACAGGACGCAAAATAACAATGAAAAAGTGTATCGTAAAAACTCTGTTACTCTTAACCCTTCTCCTCATCCCTTTCCAAGCGAGTGCTGACCTGAACATCAATCCCAGCAATCAGGATGAACTCCTCAGTATTCTTAAAAGCCTCGCCAATGACCATTCCTATAAACAATGGTGTGAGATTAACTGCGGACAAATTCATGAACTTTCCTTTTCAGGAAAAATTGCCGATGGCACATTAGTCATTACCATTAAGGGACATCTGATTGGAAAACAAAATGGTGTTTTACCTTTGTTTGGCGCCACACCTGCTATCGATATTATATCTTTGAAAAACGGTCTTCATGAAGTTCCTCTTGTTTTTTACAATAAGTCCTTTTACACATTTCTCGCTCCGGGCCCTTTTATCTTAACAGGTCAGATTCGTATTAATAATCAAACAAGCACAAATGTGACATTGCCTGGGCCTGTTGGAAAAGTAATGCTCAATATTGCTGACCAAGAACCTTTGTTATTAAAAATAAAACAAGGACAAATAGGAGGTAGCTTTCAACTTGTTTCAGCTTCACAAAGAACAAACAAGGAAAAAACAGAACAAGGCAAAGAACACAACCTGCGCTTACAAATAAAGAAACACTTTAAAGTCGCTCGTGACAAAAACTTTATTTATGACATCAAAGCTGTTGGTGCTACATCAGGACAAGTCATTACGTTTCCACTCACCCAAGAAGAAAAAATTCTAGAAGTTAAGCCAGCAACAGCTAAAGTTCATAAAGATAAAGTTGTCTTTACAGCAACAGGTTCTGAAAACTTTTTTTCTCTCCAAGGCGAGTGGACACAAGACGACATAGAACTTCTCGCTCCCAGTGGTGCTATCCAAGAAACATGGAGCATTGATTGTCAAGGAGCCTATGATTGTCTTTTTGATGGCAAAGTAGAAAAATCACTAACAGCCAGAGGCCATGAATGGCTGCCTATAGAAGGACAAACCCTCACCGTAACATGGAATGAACTAGGGCTTTTGAAAGGCCAGTCACTGGTGGCCCAAACAGCACAACTGGGGTCTGTTTTTGCTGGCGATGGCCTCAAACAAAACTTAAAACTTGATGTCACAAGTAGTGCTGCCACTCAATTCTATTTAGATCTTCCTACAAATGCTATTCCCACAAAATTAAAATACGATAACAATATCTCTCCCATATTGAAAAATGAAGAGGGAAAAATTCATCTTTCCATACCAAAAGGAAATAGCCAGATTAATCTGGCGTGGGAAATACAAAACCTGAGTACAAATAAAATTCCCCTTCCAAAGTTGAATTTACCAACAGGACGCTGGGTATTTGATGTCACACCAAATAAAAATGAAAGCGCCATCTACACATCTGGCCCTGCCGGAAGTCCTGTTGTGATGTTTTGGCCGCGCCTGTTGTTTTCACTTTTTATCGGTTTGCTTTTTCTCTTAACAGAGAAAAGACTCCTGCAAAAGGTTAAGACAAAACTCTTCCTGTTTCTCATTATGTGTGCCGGTTATGCTTTGACAGGTCCCACAGGCATCCTGTCTGCTATTATGTTTATTGCCCTTATTCGTTGGTTCAATACGGTAAAAAAACAGAGAAACATTATGGGTTGGCTTTTAGAATGGGGTTTGCTCGTAACGACTCTCATGTGTGTGCTCGCCACCTTCTTTTATTTGCTCAATACGGCTTTTTTCTCTAACACCCCACTTCCCCTAGAGAATTTTTGCTCTTCAAGTTATGCAACTATATGCTGGGAAACGGCACTCACACAACAGGCTGTCATGCCTCAGGCCCCATTCATCTTAACGATCCCCACACTAGCCATACGCATTTTTTACTTTATTTGGACCCTGCTTGTAGGGTATTTCTTTTTTACTGAATTTAAAAACCTTTGGCGGGGGTTAAAACATTACAGCAGTATCGGTATGAAACCTCTGTTTAACAAACCCAAAAAGGATAAAGGCACAAAATAAATATGACTGTTTCACAAGACAAAAACAAGGCCCCCTTTATTGTTGTTTCAGGCCCAAGTGGCTCTGGTAAAACAACAATTTGCCGCGCTGTCGCTAAAAAACTTAGTTTATATTATTCCATCTCACACACAACGAGACCTAAAAGAGAAAAGGAAATTCACGGGCAAGATTATTTCTTTACATCACAAGATATTTTTAAAGAAATGATTCAAAACAAAGCCTTTATTGAATGGGCCCAAGTCTATGAAAATTATTATGGGACTTCAAAAGAAATCGTTGATACGAAACGAGCACAAGGAATCGGCGTTATTGTCGACGTAGACACTCAGGGGGCCTTGATCATCAAGAAAAACATGCCTGATGCCCTACTCATTTTTATTAAGACGCCCCAAGCATCTGAGTTACGAAAGCGCTTACTGGCTCGAGGCCAGGATTCAAAAGAAGAAATTGAAAAACGCTTACAAGAAACCAAAAAAGAACTTCTCATGGCAAAAAAATATGATCATGCTGTTGTCAACGATGACCTCAATAAAGCTATTGAAACTGTAATGACAATTATAAAAAGCTACGATAACCGAAAACCGATAACCGAGAACCGAACATGATTACAATTGATGAAATTATTAATGCTGTTACTAATTACAACTCACTAGCCTCTATTGATGAAATTACCAAAGCGTTTGAGTTTTCAGCTAATGCACATGCTGGTCAAAAACGTAAATCAGGCGAACCATATCTCATCCATCCCCTTGAAGTTGCCAAAATACTCACGCAACTCAAAATGGATAATGCCAGTATTATTGCAGCAATCTTACATGACACTATTGAAGATACTGATGCGACTCATGAAGATGTTGAAAAAATGTTTGGTCAAGAAGTTGCTGAAATTGTTGATGGTGTCACAAAAATATCAAAAATCACATTTACAACTCAAGAAGACAGGCAAGCTGAAAATTACCGAAAAATGATTATTGCTATGTCGAAAGATATTCGTGTGATCATGGTCAAACTAGCTGATCGCGTGAACAACATGCGCACCCTGCAATTCATGCCCGAAGAAAAACAAGTGCGCATTTCTCAAGAAACACTCGATATCTATGCACCAATAGCTGGTCGCATGGGTATTTATCAAATCAAAGAAGAACTGGAAGAGCTTTCACTCAAATTTCTTAAACCTCAGATTTTTAAGCAAATATCTACGACTGTGTCGCGCCTTGAAAAAATGCGTGAAACATACATGAAAAAAGTAAATGACACAGTCACAAAATCACTCGAACACTTCGTGAATAAATTTGATATTTCTGGCCGCATAAAAAGACCCTACAGCGTCTATCGTAAAATGCAGTCACAACAAATCGAACTTGAAGATGTGCATGATCTCATGGCTTTTCGCGTTCTGGTCGGCAATATTGAACAATGCTATGAAGTTCTCGGTCTTATTCATTCACTCTGGAAACCAATTCAGGGCCGTTTTAAAGACTACATTGCTATGCCCAAAGCCAATAGCTACCAATCACTTCACACAACGGTCATGTGTTTTGAAACGGAACGAGTTGAATTTCAAATTCGTAGTTTTGAGATGCATGAAATTGCTGAAAAAGGAATTGCTGCTCATTGGCACTATAAAGAAGATGGGCACTTAGACACTAAAGATGAAGCCAAATTTCGTTGGTTACGTCACCTCATGGATTGGCAAATAGAATTGAATGATTCCTTAGAGTTTGTTGATACCTTTAAACTAGATTTATTTGAAGATGAGATTTTTGTTTTTACACCTAATGGCGACATTAAAAATCTCCCTCACAAAGCCACACCTGTTGATTTTGCTTTTGCCATTCACTCAGATGTCGGCGAGAAATGTGCTGGAGCCCGCGTAAATGGACGCATTGTCCCCTTAACACATCTTTTAGAAAGTGGTGATACTGTTGAGATCGTCACGCAAAAGAACCATGTGCCCAGTAAAGACTGGTTAGATTTTGTAGCCACACCAAAAGCAAAAACGAAAATTAGAAATTTTATTCGCAAACAACAACGTGATAAGAGTATTGTCATTGGACGCAATCTTTTTGACTCAGCCTGCCAAAAATTTAAGGTTGCTTTAAACAAAACTCTAAAAAATCCCGATTTTAAAGAATATTTAAAAAATAAAGGCTTCAGCTCTGCTGAGGATCTCTATCAAGCCCTCGCTTATGCTCGTATCAGTCCTAAAGAAGTTCTCAACACTCTCTACCCAAAAGAAAGTGATGAACCCAACAAAGACAGTGATGATGATAATGTCATCAAAAAAATCTTTAGCAAAATCACAGCACGAAACAAAAATATTATTCTTGTTGATAATATGGATGACATACTCGTTGTTTTTGGTAAATGTTGTAGCCCTGTCCGCGGTGATGCTATCATCGGTTACGTAACACGAGGACGTGGTGTCGCTATCCACAGAACTGACTGCCCTAAAATGCTCAACATTGACCCTGAACGACGCCTGCACGTTCAATGGAATGCCAAAGCCATGCAAGATAGTCTGGCCCGTATTGCTATTATTTCAGAGGACAGAAAAGGCATGCTGGCCGAAATTACAAAAATCATTTCTGAAAAAAACGTCAATATTACAAAAGTTTTGGTAAAAACTCTCGAGAATGGAACAGCACGTATCTCTTTTGATCTCAATGTCAAAGATGTCCCTCAACTGCGAAATGTAATGGCCACAATTGAAAGCATAAAATATGTGCTCAAAGTCATCCGGGAATAAAGTGTTTTTTATAAGCCATAAGCATCTGGTAAAAATTCAAGCTGAGGAACCCCTTCTCTATCATAATCTATGGCCACAACTGATATGAAAGGAATTAACGCCTTCCATTTCTTTCTGTTTTGAAACAATAAAGCTTCAGCAACTAGCATTATTTTGTTAATTTTCAGGTAATCAATTGATTCTAAAGCTGTTCCATACAACCTTGTGTGTCTTGTACGAATTTCAACAAAATGAAGTTCCTTTTTTTTCTGAACAATAAGATCAATCTCCCCAAAGCGATTCACAACATTTGTATCAATCACTTTATAACCAAGACTGATCAAATAGGAAGCTGCTAATTGTTCCCCTATCTCACCTGTTTGCTTTTTGAAATAAGTCATGTCTTACTCTTAGCAAGGAATGTGCCAATATTGATTTCTTGTTTTTCAAACACTTAGACAGTCCCCTGTCTCAGTAAAAGTCTCGCTGAGACTTTCTGTGAGACTTTTGCTGAGACTATAGGTCGTATAAGACTTATATAGCTTATAGGACCTATAAAATACTTGCCTTCTGAAGGACTATAACAATAAATAAGCCTTTAAAATCCTTTAAAGGAATGCTTATGACCCAAAACCTTATTTCTCTTTTCGAAAACACTGTACAAAAAAACCCTCATGCACCTTGCTTTACATTTTCTGCAAAGAATCAGTGGCACACACTTACCTGGGGTGCTGTTCGTACAAATGTTATTAAAATTGCTGGGGGTTTAAAAGCTCTTGGTGTTCAAAAAGGTGATAGGGTCGCCATTCTTTCAAAAACACGCTATGAGTGGACCTTAGCAGACCTGGGCATATTAGCTGCCGGAGCGATAACAGTACCTATTTACGAATCCAATACAACAAAGCAAGCACAATACATATTGGAAGACTCTGAAGCTAAAATTGTCTTTGCTGAAAATCACATACAACACAATAAAATAGCTCACCTTAAACAAGAGTTACCCGCCCTGTCACATATTGTATATTTTGATTCTAAAAAATTATCGTCAAGTTCTGATTCTCTCTACTCACTTGATGAACTCATGACGATAGGCTCACAACAAGGACCAGATGTCTATGCGCAAAGCTGCTCTTCACTTACACTGAATGATGACGCCTCTTTTGTTTACACCTCAGGGACAACAGGCAATCCCAAAGGAGCTATTCTCACACATGAGAACTTTATTGCTGAAGTTGAGGATGCTTTGGAAATCTGTCCCATCGAAAAAGACTACGTGGCCCTACAATTTCTACCGCAAGCTCATATTCTCGGTCGCGTAGCTCAATTCTTTCACATCTATGTTGGCTGCACACAAGCATTTGCTGAGAGCATTGATAAGCTCGTTGACAACATTGGACAAATTAAACCTCATTACATGGTCAGTGTCCCACGCATTTTTGAAAAAATTCATGCACGCACATTACAAAACATAGAAGCGGCTTCAACAATCAAGAAAAAGATTTTTTATTGGGCCTTACGTACAGGTCAAAAATATTCTCATAAAATGAGACACCATGAAAAAATAGGACCCCGTCTTTCTTTGAAACACAAAATTGCCTCAAAACTTGTTTTTAGTAAACTTCATAAAAAAATGGGCGGACGTGTTCAGTTTTTCATCTCTGGTGGTGCTCCTCTCTCTGCTGACATAGCCCTTTTCTTTCATGCTTTTGGTTTCACGATACTCGAAGGTTATGGCCTGACAGAAACAACAGCAGGCATATCCTTTAATCGAAATCAGGCTATAAAATTTGGAACTGTGGGACAGCCTATTCCCAGCGTTGAGATGAAATTAGCTAAAGATGGTGAAATTCTCGTAAAAGGTCGTGTTGTCTTTAAAGGTTATTTTAAAAATGAAAAAGCCACACAAGAAGCTATTGATCAAGATGGCTGGTTTCATACAGGAGACATTGGCACTTTTGACTCTGAACGTTTTCTCACAATAACTGATCGTAAAAAAGATATCATCGTGACGGCGGGGGGCAAAAACATTGCACCTCAAAACATTGAAAACTTTATGAAGGAAGATCCCTACATCTCACATTTTGTTGTCCACGGTGATAAAAGAAAATTCCTTTCTGCCCTTGTCACACTTGATCAACCTGAAATAGAACGCCTGGCCAAAGAGAGGCAAATCACGTACAACAATTACGAAGAACTCGTAAAAAACACGACTGTCTTTACCTTTATTAAAGAACGCATTGAATCCAAGAACAAAACACTGCCCAGCTATGAAACCATAAAACGTTTTGCCATTTTACCCACAGACTTTTCTATTGAAACAGGCGAACTCACACCAACATTAAAAGTTAAAAGAAAAGTCATTACAGAACGCTATGGCAACATGCTTGATGCTTTTTATTCAGATTAATTATTGTGAAAACAACCGCAGACAAAATTTCTCATCTTGTCCCCCTTGTCATTATTGGCATTGCTCTCTCTGCTGGTTTCTTTATTTCTGTCTCAGACCTACCCCAAAAAATGATCTGTCTCACAAAGCAATTACTCCATTTTGATTGTCCTGGTTGTGGTATGACCCGCGCTTTTTTACTCATCCCCCGTGGGAACTTCATGGCTGCCTTATCATTTAATGCCGCAGCCCCCGCGCTTTATGTCTTATTATTTATTATTATGGTCACCCTTATGGGCCGCTTGAGTCATAAAGAGTTTCTCTCGAGCCTCTTTTGGGTTCGTTTACGTTATAGCCTAGCCATTCTGGTGCTGACACTTGTTACGGTACAATGGTTTGTGCGTATTTTTGTGTATTTTAGTGAACATTCACTTATTGAGTATATAAAGGCTTTTCTAGGGTCTAGCGTCTAGCGTCTAGCGTCTGGCGTCTAGCGTCTGGCGTCTATCGTCTGGCGACTAGCGACGTTATCACTTGCACCCCTTTCCTGTCTGTGCTAATTTTTTTTTATAAATAAT
>JAHJDR010000328.1 GCA_018812345.1 bacterium
AGACATAGATTAAAAAATTCTAGCACATAATATGGAATCGACAAATTTGTCCCCTTTTCTCGAATCTAAAATCAATGAAGTAAAAACAAGATCTAATAAGCCAATGATAGAGGAACCTCTATGACGTTCTCTTACAAAACCCAACGAGCATGAGCATTACGGGAACTTCAATTAGCACACCAACAACGGTTGCTAAAGCAGCTCCTGATGATATGCCAAAGAGCATTACAGCTGTAGCAATAGCAACTTCAAAATGATTTGAGGCGCCAATCATGGCAGCGGGTGCGGCATTTTCGTAAGATAGTTTTAAAAGTTTTGCTAATCCATAACCTAATCCAAAAATAAATATAGTTTGAATAAAAAGAGGAACAGCAATCCAAAGTATTGTCAGGGGATTTGCTAAAATAACATCACCTTTAAAACTAAAAAGAAGAACAAGTGTTGCTAGTAACGCCATAATAGTAATTGGGGTAAGAACGTGCAGAAATTTTTCCTTAAACCACACCTCTCCTTTAGTTTTCATAATCCATTTGCGAGAAAAATAACCAGCTACCAATGGTAAGGCTACATAAATGGTAACAGACAGAAGAAGAGCTTGCCAAGGAACAGGAAGCCTTCCTACGCCAAGAAGAAAGCCACCAAGTAATCCATACAAAACAAGCATTGTCAGTGAATTGATGGCAACCATAACTAATGTAAGCCCATCATTTCCGCGCGCGAGATAACTCCAAACAAGAACCATAGCTGTGCATGGAGCAATGCCCAGAAGGATACATCCCGCAAAATAACTACGCCATAACGGGATTTGTAACATCTTAATGCCCTCGTGCAATACAACTGTGCCAGCACCGTGTTCGGCACCAACGGGCAAGTCTAATCCAAAAGGCATTTTTACCAGATCAATAGCTTCAGTGCCTATGAAATGATAAAATAGTGTGCCCAGAAAAAAAGAGGCAATGGCATACATTGTAAAGGGCTTAACACACCAGTTTAGAAACAGTGTTAGACATATAGGTTTAGTGTTTTTACTGGCTTTTATTACGGAACCAAAATCAATTTTTACCATGATGGGATACATCATAAAAAAAGGCAAACAGCAATGGGAATAGAAACAATAGGCGCGCCATTTACAGAGATGGCTAAGCTATCTAGTTTTGTTGCGAGGTTTGGCGCAACTTTTCCTAGTAAAATACCGCCTATTATACTTAGCCCAACCCAAACAGTGAGATAGCGCTCAAATATACTCGTCATTTTGCGTTCGTTTGTTGTACAACTATTTTGTATCATAGCATTCTCCCTAAAACTCATACGCCCCAATATCAAAACCATCACTTTGTGGTCTGAGAGTTCCTGTAATGTCCGCTAGTATATCCTCTAGTGCTAAACCTGTATCAATGCATGGTGACGAGGCACCCAATGAGAGGTCCTGAGATGCTGTATCAAATAAAATAGGATCTAGAGCAATATTATCAGCAATTTCTGAGGGATCATCTGGGCGAAACCCTGTTTTGGCATTAAAATCTAAAATTGAATCAACAGTAATATTAGAGGAGATAGAGTCTGCATCTACATAATAATAGAAATCACTACAGGGTGTATCGATGTAGATATCGTTGTTTTTAATTACTGAGGGACTTGCAGAATTCACATAACTATCATTTGCCGTGCTGGAATGTTCAACCAACGCAGCGACAAGGCACGATGGAGACGTTGTTGCAGCTTTGATTGAAAAAATATTATTAATAATGCGTCCCGGACTTTTATCAACATACCCTGCCGCACCAGCCAATGTATCATTAGTCCAAAAGCTGGGACCATAAACTTGGTTGCTGGTCACATTAATGGAGAAGGTATTATTTAAGAGTTCTGTCTCAGCCAAGAAGTTGAACAGAGGAAATACAATCGAGACTGTTCCTTCAATTTGAAACGTATTATTAGCGATGAGCACGGTATCACGCACAAGAGCGACACCTGCTATTAAAGCAGCTTCTGAACCGCTCATGTCCAAGTAAAACTTATTATTGAGCATTGTGAGTGATTGAAGAAAATTGAGATTATCAATGCTGGGACCTTTAAATTTTCCTAACTGATTACTTCCGGCTAATACACCATAAGCGGCCTCATAAAGGCCTGTCATATTAACAGTATTACTTTCAATATAAAGACTTAAATCTGCCTTGGAATCAGTGGCAGCATCATCCGTGGGATCATCATCATCATCAGCAGCGACAATAGCGAGTGCTTCATTTGTCATGCCACTGGAATTAAACTCATTATCTTTAATCATTAATGTGAGTGATGTTTTAGCATCCATTGCAGGATATGCGAGTACGCCAACATTTGTGTAAGAATCGCTGGCACCACCTAAGCCACCCGTGCCTTCCATAAAAATGCGATTATCCTGAAGGGTGATCGTATGATCTTTTGTGGTGGCGCTATCAATAATAGCTACAAGAGTTAAGCTCATTGGGCGTACAGCCGTGGGTTCATCATCATAGAGATCATTATGTGTGATGCTCGCGTTTGAATTTATAACAACAACATTTAGTCCCGCCACATCACCATAAATTTCAAAGCCATCTATAGTGGATGTTGTGTCTTGCACTAACAAAGTGTACTCCATGACAAAAGGCCCTTCATGAAATGTTATGGTTACGTTTTTATCACCATCTTTTCCATTGAGGACAGCTCTGTTAGTTGTCAAATCTCTTGTGCGTTCATCATCTTCAAGTAGGCTATAACCGCCATAAAGGTTCACATCATCAGTGACTAAAACATCTTCATTATATGTTCCATTAACAACATACACATCACGAAAACCAGCATCCATGTCTGCAGCGAGGTCAATACCTTTAGCTAAGGTCTTTACAGGTTCAAAAAATGTTCCGTCGTTTCCATTATCACCTTCATCAGCAGAAACCCAAACAGCATTTTCAATATCACCATCCACACCATCACAATTGGCATCTAGAAAATTTTCATCTGGCGTATCAGGGGCGCCGGGATAGATAGTGGCATTTTTTTCTTCACAATCTTCATCATTGAGAACGCCATCACCATCTATATCATCGTCTTCATTATCAGGGATGCCATCACCATCAATGTCAGAAATAATATCATCACCTGTAGAATAATCAGGATTGTAGCCATCAGCAGAACAAGAGCATCCTTGTGCATACATGCCTGCGATCATTAAAAAAAATATTAAAACAAGCCGAATGGTAATTCCCAATAATGTTAAGTTTTTCATGATTGGTGTGATAAAAGGTTGCTCAAAAATAAACAATAGCGAAATAGATTTAATCAATCATACTAAGAGCTTAGCTGTGATTAGCTTCTTTTCTAAAACCATTTGTTGGAAATTTTATCTGTGGTTTTTTCTTTTACATCAAGTCTTAAGCGTTCACGAGAGTGCTCTGTGGCTTGGTTAATGAGATACAAGATATTATTTTTTTCGGGGGAGTCATTATCTAACTGATCTGGAGGTAAGAGATTAAAAGGATAACTATCGTACAGATCAAAAAACTCTCCCATCAAGTCGGCATTTGGCACTATTAATCCTGAAGTAGTGCTTATGTAATTTGTTTGTTCTAGTTTAAGCCGTCTTTCTAACAAGTTGTTCATAGTGCGAAAGCTTGAGCACAGTGTGATAGGGGGTGTTACGGCATCTTGTTTTTGTGAATTGATGGCCCACAATGTGGTTTGTAATTCTAAACGAGAGGGAGTTGTGTCTAAGAATTTTTCTGTGATAAAATTTAATTTTATTTGAGGGTTTGTGGAGAGGCTTGTGTATTCTTCTGGGCTCAAAGCGAGCATACAGGCTTGCCCTGTTTTTAGTTTGGTATCAACACTACACCCTAAAAAAATAATGTTAGAAGGACCCATAACTTGTTTAGTTTTTTGCTTTGTCATGCTTTATTTTATGACTGTTTCAGAAAGGTTGCAATAATTTCTTTTGACACATAATTACGCTTTTCCAACCCTATATTTTCTTTTTTTAATTTTGCCATTTTTGAGGGCTTTGATGACTTGATCACTGTAGCGTGTATCTACGGCCACATAAGAAAATGTATCTAAAATATTTATGTCGCCAATGTATTGGGCTTCAATTTTACTAGTCCCAATAATGCCCCCCACAATATCTCCAGGTCTAATTTTATCCTTTCGGCCGCCACTAATGTACAGTGTTGTGTTTTTGGGTTTTAGTTTGAAAGGTTTAGTGCCTTTGAGGTGGCTCGCTTTATGTCTTATGAGTTCGGTGTCTTGATGTTTTTCAAGGGCATCAAGCTTGTAAGTTTCTTGCTCTACATAAAAGCTTAAAGCTAAACCGGCATTTTCTTGTCTGCCTGTTCTGCCAATGCGATGAATATAACCTTTGATATCAGACGTTAAATCAAAATTGATAACAGCTTTTAAGTTTTTGATGTCTAGTCCCCTGGCAGCAACATCTGTGGCCACTAAGACTAAACAGCTGCCATTTGAAAATTTAGTCAGAGCCAGTGTTCTTCTTTTCTGTTCATGGTCACCATGTATAGCTATTGCGGAAATGCCTTTTTGAATTAAGTAATGGGCAACATCATCACAAAGA
>JAHJDR010000046.1 GCA_018812345.1 bacterium
ACTGTTATTTTGCCTTCTTTGCCTCTAAGAAGCCGCAATTCTTTTGAATCTACGTGAACCACAACATCTTGCGGTACATCTAAATTATTATGAATGACAATATCAGAATCAACCCGATCGCCATCTCGCAAAAAACGTGGCAAAGCTGGTCGAATCATAATATCTTTTGTTGTTTGAAAACTGGTTTGTCCTAAACCAAATTGATCAACATTTGCATTAGCAATAGCCATAACAACAAAGTTTGTTAATTGATCCGGCAATGTAAAATGAACAGAAGCCATTCCCTTTTCGTCCGTTACAACCTCTCCATTATAATAAACTAAAGGAATAAATTTTTTACGAAACCCTTGCATACGACCACCACCACTGGCTGGTTCGCTCAACTTATTTTCGAATCCCTGAGAACCTACAAAACGTGACCGAGAATCCATTTGAACCACATCCAAATAAAACGGTTCATAAAGAGTATCCAGTGGGTTTTTTAATTTATAGCCCCCAGCTAAAAGAACTCCTTCATCAACAACCATCACCGTAATTTCAGCTGTTTGTTGTTCTTTTAGACCGTTAACGTGAAACTCGAGATCCACTTCATCGCCAGGTTTATAAACATTTCTGTCGGTTTTAGATATAACTGTTAACGCTTTATTTTGAGGCTTTACTTTCAGCTCAGCAAAACCCGTGCGCATCAAAGACGATGTTATAATTTTTGTCTTGGCCAGATCATGCGCATCAAAAGAAGGATCTGTTTCTTGTGTTCCTTTTATTAAAACAAGTCTCAAAAACACATTGGGCGCCATTCCCTCTTCAATCGGAATATCGATAACAGGAGAACTCCCATTAAGAACAACTGTTTTATATGAAATAATATGATCACGCTCTATGGAAACAAGTGCTTGCGCCTTTTGAAAAGGCGATTTTATGAGCACATGAGCCACATCACCCACATGATATTCTTTTTTGTCCTTAATGATCTCAATAGCAAACTCATCATCGCTAGGCCAATAAGAGTAAGACTCTCCCGTTACATAAAAGGGTATTTCTGTAATCGCTTTTCTATTATTTTGGTCAAGTGAGGTTAATTTAACAAAATAATACCCGCTCTCAGTTGGTTCGAATGAACAGGTATTATTTTTTTGAATTTTTTCACGTACACACTGTGTCACAACATCTTCAACACGTTTGGTTTCTGATCTATACTGATTTTGAAGAGCTTCTTTTTTAACACTAACCCATTTAACATGCACTAGTTCTGCGTGAACACGCCGATCTAAAACAGTTTTTCCTGTAGGATCAACAGCCATAAACTGCACAGAAAGTGGCTCATTGGCCTTGTAAAAAAGCTTATCTAGTTTAGCAGCAATATAATAACTTGCCGGATGAATGAGTAAACTTTGTGAAGATACTTGAGATTGTTTGCTTCTATCAAAAACTTCAATCTCTAAGTTAAAACGCACAGGATCCAAATCCTTTTGATCTGTTTTTTCAGTTAAAACAACACTCCCCTCTTTTGTGAGTTTACCTTCCACATCATGATAGGATTTATAATAACGATCCTGTTCTAATTGTTTATGCTCATAAAGACGGCCAAACTGCCATAAACCATCAGCTAAAGGAGAGAAAGAAGCTGGGGAATACGATAAATAGCCTTTGTAATCAGCTTCCCTCATAGGGGAACCAAAAAGATAATTGGCTTGAATAGCAAGACTGATGGGATCTCCCTTTATGACTTCTACCTCTTTGGGTGTTACCACAACTTTAAATTCAGGAGTGCGAAATTTCTGCACATCAAAATGCCCATTTGCATTGATACGTGCCTTATCATCTTGAGGTTCAATAGAAATACTATAGTAGCCAAGAGATGCTAATCCAGATAAACTATGAGACAGTGAAATATTTCCACGTTCATTTGGTGTAACATTTATTTTTGTAGGTTTATTTTTTCTTGGTTCATGAATTGAAACAACAACAGGCTTTGTAAAGGGTATAAAACCTTTTTGAGTCATTTCACGTAAATAGCCTTTAATTTTAACGTCTTCTCCAGGCTTGTAAAGACCTCGATCCGTGAGAACATGCCCTCGAACCTCTTGCGAGGGTTCTTGGTTTTCATCAAAAGTAACATGGGAATAGGCATACTCATCATAGTAATTACTACTATAATAATCGATATCATCTACCCATTCTGTAGTCATAAAAGTGCGGTCAGCCCCCTTTGAAACAAAGATATAAAAGGGGAAATGTTGTTTAACATCTATTTTTTTCTGCAAAGCATCAGATTTTTTTATAAGAGCCATGCGTCCCGGTATTTTAGCAAAGCCTTGATTGTTTGTTGTGGTTTGATGCAAGGTTTGGGCCTGAGAATTATAGATCGTAACATTTGCTTGTGGGATATTATTTGTTGTTTGCAGATGAGTAACCCAAATAAGCCCATCTTGTTCTGACTGTTTAAAATCTATACCAAGATCCGTGACTTGACGAATCAGCCAATGATGATCAAGTGTATAGGTTTTTATGCTGTCATCATAAGTCTTCACGTCAGGAGAGGTAACGTCAGACAATACAATTCCCGCTTTCTTTTCTTTAAGCACTTCAGGAATGGGAACAGAAAAAAGTTTTCTGTTATCTGTTATACCGCCAGAAAGTTTTTTCACAACATCCCATTTAATGGAAGCGAGACTCACAACAGCGGGTAATTCATCTGACGACTCTAAAAATTGAATAATATCTTTGTCTGTATCAAACACTTTATAGTGAGCCGTTGCTTCGCGAATATTTGTTGTCAAAAAACCAAGATCCAAGTTTTTTGCAAAAACCATCACTTGATCAGAAACATCAGGCACATGTATTTCTGGTTTGTAATGTGTTGTGTGAAGCTTAAAACTATGTTCCTGACCCAATGTTTGTCCATGAACATCCTTAAGATCAGGACTCACTGTCACAGTATACTGCTGGAAGGGCTTCAAATCCAAATAAACACTCAAAGCACTCTTATCTGTTGACCAACTCTTGTACGCATCTTTTAGACCAGGCACCTCTGGATGAAATAGAATGTATTTATAGAAATCATCTTTTGCTATGGGTGTTGAAGCTGAAAAATTAAGAACGGCTTCAGGATCACAGGTCTGATCACACTGCACATTATTGAAAACAAAATCACCATGTGTCTCATAGTTAAACAGGAGATCGTCTTCTGATAAAAGAGCGCCATGAATACTCTTGACTCCTTTTGCAATACGCAAGACAATAGGCGTGTTTTTGGGCATTGGTTTTTCAGAAATAACAATAGCTTCCGTACACCCTTTTTCCTGACCGAGTTTTTGCAACGCCCCTTCCCAATAGCATTCTATCTTTGTTGGATAGTCTTCGTTTTTATGCGCTTCCGTCAGATGAATTTTTCCATACAGTGTCATTGCCACAACAGGCTGGTTTAATGTAATTCTCATCTGCGCTAATCGCGAAATCCCTTTTGTCCCCTTTGGCGGTATGACCATCTTAACAGCGGGACGAGGCGTTTGAAACGAAAAATTAATGTCTTTAAGCAAGGCAAAGCCTAAAAGAGATTCCTTGCCAGCATGAATGGTAACATTGAAAACAGTGGCATACGGTAAATTCTGTGTTGCTTGATAGATAAGCGTGCGTGTATTCGCCCATTTAAAATAACCAGGAATATGAGGTTCAATGCTGACAAGGCCTTTATGATCCTTTTCACCTAAGCGTGTTAAGCCCACCATAGGCTGGTTAAAATGCATGACGATTTTATTTGTATCAATTGCCACCTCACCTTGAGGTGTATAATAATCAACCTTCAATGGTCCTTTTTGATCAGCATAAGTTTTAAGATAGTCTTTTGTGGCGGTATCTGTGGTAATGTGTTGGCAGGAGACACAAGACAAAAACCATAATAAAATCACTAAATTCTTTTTTAAATTATTTCTCATTTCAATATCCAATATTCAATAAACAATATCCAATATCCACCTGATGATTGGTCTTAATGGTTATTGGATATTGATTATTGAAATAAGTCTTCACGTTCCCGTCGACCCAAACCCACCTTCACCACGATCGGTCTCATTCACAACATCAACTTCTATGATTTCCGCCCGAATAATGGGCATCATTACCATTTGAGCTATACGATCTCCGCGTTTGATCACAAAATCCTCTGTACCATGATTGATAACAATAACTTTAATCTCTCCACGATAGTCTGCATCTATGGTTCCTGGTGTGTTGACCATGCTGATACCATGCTTAATTGCCAAACCGCTACGTGGTCTGATTTGCAACTCACAGCCATCCTCAAACTCAACAGACAAGCCTGTTGGAATGAGGGTTCTTTCCCCTGCTTTTAACAGTATATCCTCTGTCACATCTGCACGCAGATCCATTCCAGAACTGTGGGGACTCGCATAATGCGGAAGTTCGAGGTCTTTGTTGTCTCGAAGGCGTTTTATTTTTAATTTCATATATTCTTTACGTCTAGCGTCTAGCGTCTGTCGTCTAGCGCAAAAAAACATACGATAGACGATAGACGATAGACGAAAGCACGACATTTGTGAGAATTATTAGATATTATCAGATATATATTAGATCAATCTATTTCCTATACCGCACCTTCTTCTTAGGACCATAATAGCCATCTGTCGTCTCTGTTGTTGTTTGCGTGGTTGATGACTGAATGTCTTGTTGTACGGTAGGCTCTTGGTATGATTGCGTTGTGTTGGTTGTATCAACAGCCGCATAACAAGGATCTGTATCATCACGTTGAAAACATCTGAACTCAAGAAGGTCTTCAGCATGATTATTGATAGCACTTCTGATATGTTTTTTCTGACTTTTGCCATAGTTCATATCTATGAAGTTATTGCGTTCTTCTATCTTCTTTTTCAAGATCGCAAGATAATCTTGTTTTTCACGAATAATGTAAGGCGTGATAAAAACAATTAGATTTGTTTTTTGTTTTGTATTCACCCTATTGCGAAACAAATTACCCAGAACAGGAATATCACCCAATAAAGGAACCTTATGTGTTGTCACCGTTTGCTTGTCATCAATAAGACCGCCAATAACGATTGTCTGCTTATTTTTAGCAACCACAACTGTATCGACTGCTTTTTTATCAAGGGTGGGGCCTAAGTTTGCATCTGTTGAAAAAACACTCGTAATTTCTTGAGCAATCTGCAAACGAACCGTATCGCTCTCAGATATTTGAGGTGTGATCGTTAAAATAATACCTGTATCTTCGCGTGTAACATCAAAAGAGGTTACGCCACTTGATACTGTTGTTCCATTGAGTACAGGCACTTCTTGACCAACCTGAATTTTGGCTTCTTGATTATCTAAGGTCATTATACTGGGCGTTGACAACACATTAGCATCTGTATCTGAAGCCAAGGCCATAATAATACCACTCACAGCAGGAACGGAAGCTGTGGAACCATCTGAAAGAGTAAAATCAATTGTGTCAGATGAAAAAACACCACCGCCAAAACCACCACTAGCACCAGCCAAAGTTGTAATTGATGTGGGCGTTGCGGGCATCACAGAACCAAAAGCTGTAAAGGCATTACCTGAAAGAGACGTGAGCAACCCACCCAAACCGGAAATACCTAATGATGATGATTTTTGGACATCAAGCGACATGATCACAGCTTCGAGATAGACTTGAGGTCTAACAATATCGAGTTTTTCAATCACTTGTTTAACAAGTGTTTGATAATCTTTTGGTGACGCAACAACAACAAGTGAATTTGTATCCTCATCAGCCGTTACTTGAACACCACCTTCTAAAGTTACAGAACCTGAGGATGTCGAAGCCGGCTTAGCTTTACTCGTTTTCTTAGATGATGATGATGATGATGATGTCGAAGACCCAGATACGAGATTAGATAAGACATTAGATACATCTTCTGCTTTTGCATATTTTAAATAATAAACATGTATACGACCTTCAGCACCGCCAATTGAACGATCAAGTTTAGCAATAAACTGACGCACTTTTAATATGCCGCGTTTAGTCCCAAAAATGATAACTGAGTTAGTCCGTTCATCTGAAAGAACTTTTGATACTGTTTGCACATCTTCTAATTCAGGTGACGCTGTTCGGGTACGGCGAGTACGCACAGAACGAGTAGCTGTTTTTGATGAGTCTTGTTCAAATAGTTGCGATATTTTGTCTGCAATATCTTTAGCATCAGCATTAACAATAGGAATTAAAGCCATAGTCTCTTGTGGTCCTTCTTGATCCAATTCCTTAATTAATTTTAAAATATGGTTAATATTTGAGCCGGTATCCGTTACAATAATTGAATTTGTTGCTGGATAAGCAAACATATTACCACTTTTTGAAATTAGTCCTTTGATAACCGTAGACACATCATTGGCTGAAATATTTTTTAACTGAATAATGCGTGTAATATAATTATCAGTATTGGGAGACTGGTCTTTATAAACTTCTATTGGTTTTGATAAAGAATCCTTTTGAGGAACAATATTAATCAACCCTGATGGCGTCATCACCGTTGTGTAACCATTAATTTCTAAAGCAGAAAGAAAGGCCTGATAAACCTCATCTTTTGTCATTTCTTTTTCTGATATGATTGTAATCTTACCTCTGACTTTATCATTGATAATGAAGTTTTTGCCCGTAAGTTTATTAATTTGATCCACCATGTCTTTTAAATCAACATCAACACCATTAAAACGAATTTTTTCCTGACCGGGAATGGTTGTTTGGACGTTAGAACCATCGGGTGATGATGAATTAATGGGTGTCACATCTTGAGTGCCGTATTTATCACTCACATCAAGCTTCTTAAACCCTTGTGCAAACACTTCTGTTGCCATAAGCATAATGGTTAAAACAACCACCACACTAATTATTATATTTTGTTTTTTCATAAGCCTACCCGACAAGCATCATCACCGATTATCCGATTTTCATCGGCTCATCGGCCCTTCGGCTCGTCGGCACATATTTTATATAATCTCATACTTATAATTTACCGCTTCTCCACGTCTTTCAATCTCAAGTTCAAATTCTGTTTCTGTTTTTAACGATTTAAATGTTTCAAAACCGGATTGTATATCGAGCGTACGACCATTCACTGATTTAAGAATATCGCCACGCTTAATACCTAATTTATCAAATAAAGAACCCTTTTTCACACTCAGAATTTTAAATCCTCGGGCCACACCCTCATCAAAATAAGGAACACCACGGATATCTGTATAGAGCTTACTCATATTTGATAAAGCGGAGTCAACTTCTGAACGAGCAATCTGAAAGGAATCTCCTTGTCTGACAATGGATTCATCATCAGACTCATCCGTACGTGCTACCCGTTTTGTTGTCGTCGGTGTTTGCTTCAGGGGCTTGGTCATGTCATAACCCTTAGCAAATTCTTGCAATTTGACATACTCTAGTTGCCCACCATTGATAAACTCAACACGCTTTGGTAAAATGCTCACTATTTTTACACCAGGTGAAAAAGTTTTCTTTCCGCCAACAATATACGCATCTGTTTTACGATCTGATTCAACCACACACGAACTCAATTGATTTTTGCCATCCCCCACAGAAATTGTAGAGATTAACTTGATGCTGAGTTTTGTTTCCACGGCCACATCAGATGTGACTTGCTGTTGTTGCTGATCATCTTCAATAGGCATGGTTGTTTCTGTGATTTCTTCCGCGCTAAAAATATTGCGCTTGAGAATAGCGTTCACATCGATTTCCGGTAATATACCAGCCTCAACAACTTGACTCTTTTTCACCTCAGCGGAAAGAGTCATCATATCGTTGGGGAAATAACCTTCTATATATAATGTCACTATTTTAGCCAAAAAATAGCTTATGATAATGATACAAAGGAGACCGAGGATCCAGATATATTTCTTTAATGATGCACCCATAGTTGTGCTAATGGTATTGACCGATAAACGGATAACAATAGAGGTCTAGAGGACCGCTATCGGCAATGCATTCACTCCTTTGTGAATTTATGCCGCAGGGAACGAAGGGAAATCGTAGACATTCTTCCATAATTTATTAATTATTGCAAGCATTTATGTTGCTTATCCACAACCATCTTTCTGGTCTGCTCCAAGGTAGCAACTGGTCGATTGTGCTCTTTGGCGATATGTACGACTTGATCCACAAAATCGGCATTGGATTTGGCGAGCACACCTTTGCTGAGGAAAATATTGTCCTCAAAACCTACGCGCACGTGACCACCGAGCTTTATGGCTTGTGTCATCACTGGAAGCTGCCACCGCCCGACGGCTGCAACAGCCCAATGTGTTTCCGGGCCTAATTCAGAATCCATAAGTGCTTTGGCATGGCGTAAATTGCGTTCATCACCTGACATACCTCCGGGAACTCCCAAAACAAATTGTAAAAAGACTGGTTCGTTAATAAATCCTTTTTTCACGTATTGAAAAGTGGTTTCCAGCATGCCAATATCATAAACCTCTAATTCAGGAACAATGTCTTTCTCTTTTAAAACAACAGCAAGTCGTTCAATATCTTTGGGGTGATTATAAAAAATATCATCACCAAAATTCATTGTGCCCATATTAAGCGAGGCCATTTCAGGTCTTAAATCAAGAGGCTTAATACGCTCATCAAAAGGCACGCCCACAGCCCCACCAGTAGAAATTTGGATTAAAACTTCTGGAACAAGTGTGCGAATAGCAGAAATACTGTCCTCAAATCGCTCTAACCGTTGCGACGGTGTACCATCATCCTCGCGAACATGGAGATGTATTATTGTGGCCCCTGCTTTTACAGCTTCTTTAGCTGCCTTAGCCTGTTCTTTTGGCGTTATGGGTAAATTTGGCTGGTGCTCTTTTGTTGTTTCAGCACCAGTAATAGCACACGTAATGATAAGAGGTGTTGTCATGATAAATCCTTATTAATAATTCATGTGATTTTTAAGTTTCTTTAAATGAAAAAACAAGACCAACGCAAGACAAAAGGCAGCTGTAAATAAGGCTACTGATAACCCCACCCAAAGCCCCATAACTTCCTGATGACGATAAAAGGCTAAGTAATAACCCAATGGAATCCCCACAAACCAGTAGGCACTCACCTGTGTCACGAAAATTGGTTTTGAAATCTGCATGCCCCGTAAAACACCACCCAACGTAACCTGAAGACCATCAAAAAGCTGAAACAAGGCTGCCAAGAGAACAATCGGAACACCAATGGCGATCACATGAGGATCTATAGTAAAAATTCCTAAAAAGACTTTGGGCAATGTTAAAAATAAGGCCATAGAACAAATCATGATTGTGGAAGATACCATGATTGCGGCAATAGCAAATCCCTTCATGCGCTCAAAACTACCTTGTCCATAAGCATGACCAATTTTAACAGAGGCTGCGGCTGCTATGGACATGGGAATCATAAAAGTGATCGAGGCCATTTCTAAGGCTATATTATGAGCCGCTGTTTGTAAGGTACTTATTCTGGATACAAGGAGAGTAATGGTAACAAATCCTGCTATTTCAACAAATAATGTAAGCCCCATAGGCCAGCCAATTTTAATGATTTTTTTCAATATACTGAGACAAAAATTCCATCCGCTAAAAAGATGTTGTCGCGCATAAAAAAGTAGGATGAACATCATGAGGGTTCTCATGAGCAAACTTGAAAGGGCCAATCCCTGCATTTTCATTTCTGGAAAACCCCAGAGACCAAAAACAAAGACAAAATTAAATAAAACATTAAGCCCCACAGCCAACAATGTAACAGAATTAGCAAAAATAACATCTTCATGGGCTTGTAAAAACTCTTTGATCCCAAAGAATACCAATGTACCAATTAAAGCCCAACTTCTTAAGAGCAAATAGTCCTGAATCATGGGAACAAGTTTGTCTTCCATACCAACAAGCGGCACAATATGTACGGAAAGCCTTACGAAAACAATACACAACAAGGAAACAAAGACAGAGTAAGCCAGACAAAGCCACATATATTGCTCAACTGTTTTCCCGGCACCACGTTCCTTTGATAAGACAGGAGAAATTCCTAATAAAAGTCCAATACCCAAACCGTAAATAAGAACAAAAAAACCATTCGCAATACCGCAGGCAGCTAACATATCAGCACTATGGCGTCCCGCCACAAACACATCTCCCGCCCCAATAAGAATATGGCCTAAATGACCAAAAATGATGGGCCATGCTAGGATGAGGAGTTCTTTGATGTATTTGTACATTCTTAACCTTTTTCAATATCCAATAGCCAACATTCAATATCCAATAGCCATCAATGATCATTGATTATGGCATATTGATTATTGGATATTGAGATTAGCAAACTTCCTTATAGGCTTTGATAATATTTTCAATAAGCTTCTCAGTCGTAGCCTCATCAGCAACAACAGCAACAGGCAATCCTTGCTCTTTAATATAATCAGCTGTCACAGAGCCAATTGCTGCGATGTTTGTTTTCGTAAGAAATGCCTGTGCTTTTTCTAAACCTAAACCTTGAATAAAACCCTTTACAGCAGAAGGGCTATAAAACAAAAACCAATCCACAGATTTATTTACTAAAGCAGCCACATCCTGATCACAAAACTGTACAAACTCTTTTTTGTACAAAGAAATAGTTTCAATTCTGTGCTGATCTCTCATTTTCTGTTCAAAAAAACCACGCGCATCTTCAGCACCTGGAATGAGAATGTTTAGTTTTTTTGATTGCTTGAAGACTGTTTCTTCAACAAGCCCTTCAGACGTTTGTGTTTGAGGAATCAAATCAACAGTCACCTTTTTCTTCCTTAACAACAAAGCTGTTGCCTGACCAATACTGGCTATTTTTATTTTAGATAGCGAACTTGTTAAACCAAGTTTTTGACACACCTCAAAAAAATAAAATACGGAACGCGGTGATGTGAACACAATCCAATCAAAATCATGGATGTTTTTGAAAACATCTTGATCGCGCGTTGATAATTCAAGAGCTTGATACGTAAATACAGGCCAAGAAATAGCCTGGGCCCCCTGCTCCTTGAGCACACAAGCCACATCTTCGTTATCTTCCAAAGATCGCGTTAAAAGAAATGTTTTGTTTTTTAATGCTTTATCAATTTTCATTTTTCAATTTTCATTTCGCACAGCGACAAACCGCCTACCAGATTCCTCTTGCAAATATCCCATTAACTGCATTTTAGTTACCGTAGCAGAGATAAATGAAGCTGGCTCACTCACATGTTCGATAATATCATCAAGTGCTTTGGCCTGAGTTCGACAAAAAGTAAATATTTTTTCTTCTAATCGTGATGTAAAAACAGCTCCTACGCGCTCTTGTGTTTTTATCGCTGATTTAACTTGTTTACTTTCAGACAGTTGTATTCCTAATTCTGAAATAATTTCTTCTGCTTTTGTTACGGGTATAGCGCCATGTTTAATAATCTGCAAACAACCTTGGCTCATTTCTTGATCAATATTTCCAGGAACAGAAAAAACGTCACGATTCTGATCTAAAGCATAGCCTGTTGTGATGAGAGCACCGGAACGTTTGGGAGCTTCCACAACAAGAACACCATCACATAAGCCACTCACAATACGATTTCTTCTCGGAAACAAAATCCGATCATTAAGTTTTTCATGTGGCATAGGAAATTCAGAAATAACAAGATGTCCCTCATTCACCAGTGTATCATAAAGTTTTTGATTGCCACGTGGATAGGACTTATCCACACCTTGAGCTAACACAGCTATGGTTTTTCCTTTTGCCGCAACACATTCTTCATGCGCGGTATAATCAATACCAAAAGCTAGTCCACTCACAATTGTGACCTGATGTTTTACAAGTATGGGTATAAAATTTTGTAAGACAGCCTTCCCATACTCTGTCATTTGTCGTGTGCCAACAATACCTAATAAACTAGATGAATGCACTAAAGACACATCGCCTTTATAAAATAACATTGGTGGAAAACTCGCTATGTTTAATAAGCGCTTTGGATACTCATTACTCCGATAATCAATAATCCCAATGCCCTGTGCCAAGATAGAAGAAAACTGTTTCTTCAGCTCTGGGTTATCTTTCATCTTTAATATTTCGGGAATGAATTTTGGTGCTAATAAATTGAGCGCTCGCAATTGTGTGGCGTTTTGATTAAGCACCTGCTCGGCTGAGCCAAAAAAATCAACTAAAGCAACAACTTTACTGGGTTCAATGAATGGATATTGCGTTAGGGCAAATAAACTATATTCTTCTTTACTAAAAGTAACCATTGCCGCAAGACTACTCTAAGCTTTATTAAAATGAAAAGATAAAATAGACGCACCTATCTTGTAAGAAATGTTTTTTGTAATTAAGTGATTTGTTTAAAGATTTAGTACTCTGATGATGTGTCTCTTAATGGATTAAGAGGTCCACCATTAACACGCTCTCTGAGTTCTTTACCAACCTTAAACGTAGGCAGTCTTTTGGGGCTGACTTCTATTGATTCACCAGTACGCGGATTACGGCCTGTATAAGAACCATAATCTTTTGTAACAAAACTTCCAAACCCACGAATTTCAATACGACCACCTTCGGCCAATACATTTGTCATTGTATCGAAAATGTGATTGACGACGTCTTCAGTCTTCTTCTTGGGCTGTGTTAACTTTTCTGATAAATACTCAATCAGATCTGATTTATTCATACTCCACTCCTTAAAAATGATTGACAGAGTTTGAAATACTAAGTGCTTAAAATTACTTTCTAAATTCTAACAGCAGGTTGTGGATATGTCAACTATTGAATATTGCTTGATATTCTTACTTCTGCGGGCAAGGCGGGTCGGAAAGCACTGAATTTAGGGGTGAAAACGAGTAATGCTAAGAAATTATTCAGTTTTTAAGGTCCTTCTTTGGAATCTAAAATCTTATGTTCTTTGCCATCATACGTATATATTTTTATGTTATTATTCAGTTTTGTCTGAATAGACACAGGTCGTTTCCAAATAGTGAATAAATTTTGTAATGTTTCTCGAGCATACTGAATATCGAGATCAATACCATAATGTCTATGATCTAATTTTAATTCTCCACGGTTATTTTGATTAGCATCAACAATGGCAATGATGGGTTGACCAAAATTTGTTAATTGCGTGAGAAGTTTTTGTTTAATAACAGGAAAATCTCGGTCAGAAATTTCATAGCGATTACTAAGTGGATTATACGTATAAGCAAAAAATTTATTTTCGCGACAAAATTCTGCTGTGAGAAACTCATCCAAAAACATGATATCATTGTAGATACGTCTGACTTCAAATATCTTTTGCTGCCCTAGTCCTAATTGTTTATCCCATTTCTTTTTTTCAACCATGTCTTCACAATCATTATATTCTTTTCCAAAACGTCCTTTATCCCATCGCTCTTCAATATGACGGAATAATTCAATTCCTATTTTATAGGGATTGATTTGTTGGGGACTCATCGCCATAGTGCCAGAATGATGATCTGCAAAATCTATAAGTTCAGATGGATCAACAGCTTTTTCTGTCATGATGCGTGAATGCCAGTAACTCGCCCAACCTTCATTCATGATTTTTGTTTGTGCTTGCGGCGCAAAATAATAAGCTTCACGTCTAATAATGTGTAAAATATCATATTCCCAACGAGAGAGAGGTGCGTGCTCAAGTAAAAAGCCCATAATATCAAGTTCTGGTTGTTGAGGGAATTTTGTTTCTTCTTTTTCCTTTTGTTCTTGTTTTTCTTTTTGAAGATCCAAAAAAGCTTTGGGATTAATATACTCTTCTAAATAATGTTTATCTACTCGAAGTTTATGTACATTTCTGGCTTCTTCTATTTTCTTTTCATCTTCTTCATCTTTGACATCAACTGGCTTGTTTTTGAGAAAAGGTCTTTGATAATCAATGAGATTATCAATTGATAAACACGTATCCACAAAAGTTTCCACTCGATCATAACCTATTTGATCAATGTAACGTTGTAAACGCGTCTTATGATTGGCCATTTGGTCCATCATATTTTTTTGTGTCGGACCAAAAAAGATATTATTCTTAAAAAAATCACAGTGAGCAAACACATGTGCAATCACCATTTTTTGATCAACAAGGTTATTGCTGTGTAAAAGGTACGCATAACAAGGATCATTGTTGATGACCATTTCATAAATCTTTGAAAGGCCATAGGCATAACTCTTGGAAAGCTGTTCATATTCCATGCCCCAACGCCAATGAGGATAGCGGTTGGGAAAACCACCATAAGCAGCCACCATATTGATTTGATTCCAATCAAGCACCTCAAAAATGGTCTCATAGAAATCAAGACCATACTCTTTAGCCCAATGCTCAATCTTAATACGCCACTCATTCAATTCAGGAGAAATTTCAGTGTTCAATATCATATATCGTTGTCCGTAGTTCGTTGTCCGTAGTCCGTAGTCCGTA
>JAHJDR010000329.1 GCA_018812345.1 bacterium
TAAATTGAGACAGTGATTTCTGGAAAAATGAAAAGTCATATAAAACCCACCTTAAGGATTTATGAAACAATATTAAACGAGATTAAAGAATCTTTTTTTGAACTATTTTTTTGTTTCTTCGAGATAACACCCAATTTGATTTTGGCCGTCTTGATCATTTGTCCATTTAACAAAACCTTGTTTTGATAAATCATTAAGAAGCTTTAACCAATCATCATGATTCCAGGCTTGACGACCTTTTAACCATTGATTGAGTTCCTTTTTGGGAAATCGTTCTATAACCTTTTGTTTACTATTTTTCTTTGTTTTAAGTGTTCGTATCATACTATTTCTCCTGATAAAAACTATTACATCTGTCTTAATTTGAGAGGTCAAAACAAAATGTCTAAATTAGTTTAATCAATATCGCTATTTAGCCAAAACAGCCTGAAAAGCAACAAGAATCGAATTTTCAGTGAATTATTTTTGTGGGATCTAATGATATTTCGCGTACTCGAATGGTCACAGAATCATTAAGGTTATTGTTTTATTTAACCCTTTGGCCCGTAAGCCAAAGAGCCATCTTTTTTTGTCGATAGAGGGGTATTTGTGTCTGAGGCATAAAAGGCAATGAGTTCTGTCTTGTCTGCAAGACCAATGCCCCTGTGCCACACATTAATCACTTCAATCAAAGCATCACCCTCTTTAAAGATTCTTGTTTCTCCAGACTCTAACACAACTTTAAGCTCACCTTTTACAACATAGGCTGCTGAGGGTCCGGCATGATAATGCAAAGGGAGTTTAGCATTTTGGGGAATGGTGATTTTAAGAACAGTTATTTTAGGCTCCTCTTTAGGATAAACTATGGGATTGCCATCCCAACACTTTGTATCAGATACAAGTTCTTGTATGAGAATTTCTTTTTCTGACATAAATTATAGAGGTCATATTAGATTGAACTACAGATCACCTTTTTTGAGTACACGGAAAAACTCAGATTCTGTACCTAAAATAAGTGTGCTGTTTTTGTCTATAGCTTTGCCATAGGCATCAAGGCTGCGTTGAAAATGATAAAACTCAGGATCAATTGTTAAGGTTTCCGCATAAATTTTTGCTGCTGTAGCATCGCCGTGCCCCCTTATTTCTTGGGCATTTTTATAGGCTTCAGATCTAATTTGTTTTACTTCTAGTTCTGTTTTACCTTCAATCTCAGATCGCCTTCTATCACCATTTGAAAGCAAGTTTTGCGCTTTAATGCCATATTGAGAGATCATGCGATTAAAAACATTTTCTAAAACTGATTGCGAATAAATCAATCCTTTAATGCGCACATCAATGAGCTCCACACCCCATGTTTCCATGTCTTTGCGTGATTGTTCCAGAATCATGCGTGTGATTTTATCACGCCCCAAATGAATTTGTTGTGCGACTTCTTCAATGTCCTGCATGAGAGCCGCTTCATCATTCATGTTTTCTTCATGAATAACAGTAAGCACACGATTTGAATTACGGACGACTTCAATAAGTTCCATTTTTTGAATAACATTTCTTACATTAGAATCAATAATATCATCTAAACGTGACTGGGCACGGTCTTCAGCGTGAAAGGCTTGTAAAAACTGAAGTGGTTCTTTAATACGCCAGCGTGCTGTTGTATCGACAATAATACTTTTTTTATCTTTTGTTAAAAAAGGCTCACTCACATCAACATGGCCATCCCACTCAAGAATACGCTTTTCAAAAATATTCGCTTTTTCCACTAAAGGTATTTTGAAATAAATTCCTGCTGATTTAATAATATTTCTAACAGGTTTTCCAAAACGTGTGATGACAACTTGTTCTGTTTCATTCACAATAAAAAAGCTTGAAGAGACAACCGTAATGGCCAAAACAAATATGATCAGTGTAACAATTTTTTTCATGACAATCTCCTAAAAACTAATTTGAACCATTAGCACTACCAAGTGACAAGAAAGGAACAATGCCCTTCACATCGGGATCCACAATAAACACACGATCACTATTACTAATCGCATCTTTCATTTTGTCAAAGTAGAGTCGTTTTTTTGTAATGGTTGGTGCTTTACGATATTCTTCATACAAAGATAAAAATCGCTTTGTATCCCCTTTAGCGCGATTAACAAGATTAACTTTATACGCCTCAGCTTGTTTAACAACCTGCTCTGCTTTACCTTTTTCTTCTTGCACAAGCTTACGCCGTTGTTGTTCCGCAACATTGGCAATTTTTTTAGCATCTTGTTCAGCCGCATTAACGGCATCAAAAGAAGGTCGTACTTTTTCTGGAGGTAAAACAGCTTGAAGTTTCAGAACATCAAGATGAACGCCCATCTTATATTCATCAATGACTTTTTGCATTTCTTCTAAAGCTTTAAAGGCAACTTCATCACGCGCTACGTTAATGGCTTCATTAACTGTATGATCACCAACGACCTGTCGCATGACCGCTTGAGAAATATCAGACATATTTTTTTTCACGTTGCGCACATTAAACAAATAATCTTTGGCATCTTTAATGCGAAACTGAATACTCCATTCCACATCCGCAACATTTAAATCACCTGTGAGCATGATAGATTCATTTTTAAATTTGCGTTCATCATATTCTGTTCGAATACCAGCTTTAGCTGTACGAAATCCAAACTCCATTTTGTGAACTTTACGTACATCTACCTTATAATCGTCTTCAATTCCCCAGGGTAATTTAAAGTGAAGGCCGGGGCCAACAGTTCGATCATACTTGCCAAACCTAAGAATCACAGCCTCTTGCTCGGAATCTACAGTAAGCATCATTGTTGGGACGGTAACAATGATAAGAAAAACAAGAATAGGAATGAAGCTTAGCTTCTTTAAAAAGTTAATAATTTTTTCAGGACCTTGTCCTGGCCTTAAGTTTATAATGTTATCGTTAGTCATAGCGTGGTGGGATAGACTATTTTGTTTGTTAGGTCAATTTACTTGAAAATTCAGTTTAGAATATTGGTTTTTAATAGGTCTTATTTCTGTGGAA
>JAHJDR010000330.1 GCA_018812345.1 bacterium
AAATCAATGACAGTAATGCCCAGTTCTTTGAATACAGTTTGAATTTGCTTGAGCTGACCTTTACCACCATCAGCAATAATCAAATCAGGTTTTTTCCAACCACCTGTTTTTTTAGAAAAGCGCCTTTTAAAAACCTCTTTGAGCATGGCATAATCATTTGGGGTATCAAGGGTTTTAATTTTGAAACGTCTATACTGATCAGTATCTTTTTGTGCGTGTGTAAAGGTAACCAGAGAGGCCACGGCATATTTACCAGAAATGTTTGAAACATCATAACACTCAATGCGTTTTGGTAATTTCTTAAGATGTAATTTTGATTTTAGTTTTTCTAATACAACTTTATTTTGTACGCTATTTTCTGTGTCTTTAGCAAAATGTGTGCTCAGATTCATTTCTGCTAGTTTAAGCAGTTCCTTTTTTTCACCCTGCTTGGCTCTTTTTATTCTAATCTTTCTTTGCGCTCTTTGGCTAAGAATCTTTTCCAGATGTTTTGTATCAGAAAGATCTTCTTTAATGATTATTTCCTTAGGAATAAAACACCGCTCTGTGTAATACTGTAGAATAAAGTTTGAAAGAAAGGCGTTATCATCTTCTAGAGTTTTATAAACACGATATCGTGAATCAATGAGATCAGCTTGCCTAATCATGAGCACAGCCACACCCACTTTACCTTCCTGTCTTTTAAATGTTATTACATCAACAAAATCAAAATTAAGGTTTGTCACATTCTGACCTTTTAAAATCATTTCCATGCTTTGTAAGAGATCTCTAAGACGTGCCGCCTCTTCAAATTCTTCCTGCAAGGCACAGGCTTTCATTTTGTCTTTAACACTTTTTTTAAGGGTTGCTGATTTTCCTGTTAAGAATAGTAGCACTTGTTCAATTTGTTTTTGATAATCTTTTTGTCTGACATAATCCACACAGGGTGCTGAACAACGTTTGATTTGAAACTCGAGGCACGGTCTTTTGCGTGCTATGAATTCGTGTTCTGAACAGGTTCGCAATTGGAAGAAGATATCAATGAATTCTTTGACACCTCTTAAGTTTTCAGAGCTTGTAAAAGGACCGAAGTAAAGCGCACCATCTTTTTTGACGCGTCTTGTGGTCATGAGCCGTGGATAATCTTCATGAACAGTGATTTTGAGACCTAAATAACTTTTGTCATCTTTGAGAAACACATTATAACGTGGTTTATGCTTTTTTATGAGAGAGTTCTCTAGTAACAAGGCCTCTGTTTCTGTATGTGTTTGCAAAAAATCAATATGTATGACGCGCTTCATAAGAAATGCAATTTGTGCTCTACTATCATGTCCAGAAAAATATTGACGCACACGCACGCGTAAATTTTTAGCTTTACCTACGTAAATAACTAAACCTTTAGCATCTTTCATTAGATAAACGCCGGGAGATGGGGGGAATTTTTTAATATCTTCTGCTTTCAAATCCTTGCCTATTTCAATATCCAATATTCAATAATCAATAGCCATTGAGTTCATAATATCTAAGATCCCACTTGATGATTGGATATTGTTCTGTTGAATATTGAGTATTGAACTTCATTATTCATGGTTTATAAATTTGTTAGACAATATTCCATTAATCCCATAATAGCTAACTCATGGAAAATCATGCGAAAAAATCGTTTAAAATGTCACAATTCCGTTTTCTCAAGGCATACTACGTAACCTTTAAAATCTTGTCACGCTACATTCTTCTTATTATTGTCAGTAAGTTTTTTGACAACGAACGTGGCGTAAGAATTTTCGAACGTGCTCATATGAAATCAGCACGGCAAATCATTACAACCTTACTCGCCCTCAAGGGACTCTACATTAAATTAGGGCAAACCCTCTCTGCGATGACGCATGTCTTGCCACCCTCCTTTACTAAAGAATTAGAACTTTTACAGGATCGTGTGCCACCACATCCCTTTGAAGAAGTGAATGAACGTTTTATGGCAGATTTTGGTCAGACAGCTGAAAAACTGTTCAAAACAATAGATACAGAACCAATTGCCTCTGCTTCTTTAGGGCAAGTTCATGTTGCCACACATCACAATGGCGAGAAACTAGCTGTCAAACTGCAATACCCCAACATTGATAAACTGATCACGAGAGATTTAAAAACCATTAAGAATATTTTTAGTATTGTTGACTTCATGTTCCCCTCTTATAATATCAGAGCTGTTTATGATGAATTATCTGTGGTTGTTTTAGAAGAACTTGACTACATAAATGAAGCAAAAAATATTGAAACCATAGCCAGCAATTATCAAAATCAAGATAACATCGTCTTTCCAAAAGTTTTTCATGAACTCACCAGTCATAAAGTTTTAACACAAACTTTTATTGAAGGCGTCAAAATAACCCATGTGGAAGAGCTCAGCAAATACCCCGTTGATAAAAGCCAGCTCGCTGTTGATCTCATCCATTTCTATTGTA
>JAHJDR010000331.1 GCA_018812345.1 bacterium
ATGTAAATATTCAACCTGTGAACGATATTCAGAAAACTTTTCTTGTAAAGATTCGCTATTGTCTACTTTAAAACCCTCTGGTCGCCCTGGATGTTTAAGCGGCCTAATCTCTTCTGAACTTAGTGCCTCAATGGGAGATGGAAAATACAAGCGAAGGGTTTTTGCTAATTCGATTTTTTCAATAAAATCTGTGCTATTAATTAGTTTAAAGAGCACTGTTTTTGTAGCGCCCTTGTTTTTTTCAACCGCTGTTTTATATAACATGGCATGTCCTTTCATTAAGGCTTCTTTTGGAAACCAATGATTACCGTCTTATACGCGCCCTTCGGGCCTTTACATAATACCGCCATGGTGCCTCATACCCCTCAACCGTTAGCTTCTGATCACAGGGGTCAAGCCCGTCAGTCAAACCATCAACAGGGCAAAGATCTGTTTTTCGCTGTTCTTCATTTAACAGTTTTGTTTCAAAAAATGTATCAATATACTGGAACCCACTACGACGCAACATGTTCTCCAAAGCTTCCTTTGTGGGCACAAACCAATGACCCGGCATTTTTGTGTAGCGATTTTGTGGAAACAAACAATAAGACCCTGGCTTATTTATTCCCAACGATTCTACAATGAGCATACCGCCCGGCCTGAGCGACTGAAAAATTGTTCGCAAAATACCAACAGGATCAGGGTGATGATATAAAATTCCCATGCAAAAAACGACATCAAATGTCTTTGGCATATGCACAATATCTTGCACACCCATGAGAAAATAATCCGTATTGGGCAACGCACAAAACTGGCGCAACATCTCATACTGCAAATAATAGGGAACGACAGGATCAATGCCCAATAAGTATTTTGGATTTTGTTTGGCTATTTGATACAGGTAATAACCATTGTTACACCCAATATCGAGAATAACCTTTCCTTGCAGGCTGCCACAAACTTTTTTAACACGCTCCCACTTGAGATCACTACGCCATTCAGCATCAACAGCTTCTCCCAAAAGATTAAAAGGGCCCTTACGCCATGGAACCATTTGCTGTATTGCTTCTTTGATTGTTTTTTCTTCTCGAGAATCTAGCACAACATCCTGTCCCAAAAACACAGTGCCCTTTTTTACACGAATAAAATCACTGTAATAATCAGAAACCTTTTTTTTGTTAATTTTATTAGCAACAGAAAGGCTCTTTTTTAGAGCCTGCTGATAACGTGCATAACGAGGATCTTTGAGCGCCTTTTTATTTTATCTCAAAATCCTCTGAATAGCAGTGATATTGATTTGCTTTTGTTTTGTTAAAAATCCCTGTTGCATTTATTTTACATCTAAAAGCTCTACTTCAAATATAAGATCGCTATTTGGTGGTATAACACTTCCTGCGCCGCGAGAACCATAGCCAAGTGCTGAAGGAATATAAAGAACGCGCTTACCACCGATTTTCATACCGGTTACGCCCTCATCCCAACCTTTAATGACAAAACCTAAACCAAGTAAAAAATCAAAAGGACTGTTTCGGTCAACGGAACTATCAAATTTATTACCTTTTTCATCAGCGTCATTAAGCCAGCCTGTATAATGAACAACAACTTTCTTTCCTTTTTCTGCCATCACACCTGTGCCCACATTAATATCCTGATAACGAAGTTTTGAATCAGTTGTAACCATCTCTGTTGCCTGACTAAGGCTTGCAAACAAACAAAAAACCAAAACGATAACAATAATTTTATTTTTCATAGCGGAACTCCTCATGCTTGATTTTATCGCATTATTATTAGGCGCTTTGAATTCTGATTGCAAATATTATTCTATTTTTTTGGTGAGACTTTTTTTTGAATTAACCAAGAAAAACAGGTCGTTAGAATTATACTCTTTTCCCTGATAACAATATATATATAAGGCAGTTATTTCAAAGGAATTGTAAAATGAAATTCAGAACCTTTACCTTCTTCAGATTCAACCCAAATTCTTCCTTTGTGTTCAGAAATAATTTCTTTAGAAATAGCCAAACCAAGGCCCGTTCCTTTTATCGCCAAGTTTTCATTCGTTCTGATTTGTTCAAAGGTTTTAAATAAACGCGTCATATCTTTTTTATGAATGCCTGGGCCTGTATCTATTACTTTAATGTGAGCTGTATTTTTGTCTAAAGACGCTGAAATAACAATGCCGCCCTCTTTGGTAAACTTGATAGCATTATTGACAATATTCAAGATGACCTGGGTGATGCGATCCTTATCACAATGAACAAGGGGCATGCTCTCATCAAGATTATACCGCACAAACAAACCTTTTTTCCCAGCGGGGCCTGCAAATGACTCACAAATGTCTTTGATAACAACATTAATATTATTATCAGCAAAATAAAACGGCATTTTACCTGATTGTAATTTTTGAAAATCTAGGATGTCATTTACCAAACGTGACAATCTTTTAATATTTGTCTTTGTCAGAGAAAGAATATGGCTTTGTTCTTGATTCAAACTACCAGTAATACCATCTAAAACAATGTTCACTGATTCTTGTATTGTTGTTAAAGGCGTTCTCAACTCATGTGACGCCATGGAAATAAACTTTGATTTCATGTCAGACGTTTCCTTCATGGCCTTTTCGGCTTGCTTAACATCATCAATGTTTACAGAAATTTCCAACCGCACCATACGCCCATCAGACCAGGGTATGGCCTTGTCAACATTACGAAACCATTTATTTATTTTATCATGATAGAACTCCCATACATGAGGCTCTCCTGTTTTTTGCCCAAAGATTTCTTTATTTGTACAAAAAGAACAAGGGGCATCGAGGTTTTGAAAAACCTTGTAACAAGCCTGCCCCTGTAATCCTCCCCACAAAATCCGAGCCGCCTCATTCACATACAAAACTTCATAAGTTTTTGGATCGGCAACATAAATAGGATCCTCCATGCTATCAAATATTGAAATGAGCCTGTTATGTTCTTCCTGTAATTTTTTTTCTGCTTTTTCTCGATCTTTTAAAGCAACATTCAAACGATCAACAAGACGCTGATAATCATTAAATAAAAACCTCAAAACCACTAAATAAGCCAACAAGCGGACACAATGAATAAACCACCACTCGGTTGTCCAAAAAAAAGAATAATTAAAACTTACTTCTGACAGGCAAAACAAAAGAGACAAACAAAGCAATATAAAATACTCGAATTTATTCGTTTTTTGATAATCAATTGTCAGTCTTAAGGCGCCTCCTAAAAACAAAATACTCGCAGCATAATGAATATTGACAGCCAAAGCTGTATAACCTGTTTTGCTATGCATTAGGGGCACATATGCTGGAAACAACAAAGAAAGCATGCCAAGAAGGCACGCTAACAAGATAAAAAAGAGAAACAAGGCATTATGCTTCTTAAACGCTTCATTAATACCAGGAATCCAGATACAACAAAAACCAAGAGAGCCAAAAAAACCTGCCATAGCATGCGTAAAAATAAAAGAATCTCCCACCGACAGCGTACTATGAAACCCATCTAAAATACCCATACAGGCAAAACCTGCTGCAATTGGTAAAAAATAATTGCTAGGTTCAATGTCTTCTCGCTTCGCAAACAAGGCGGCTACGACAATGGCAATCACAGCACCCAAAGTTTCCATGGATGTGTGTAGCTGTAGTTTTTCCCAATAAAAGACCTCGTGCGGAATGATCTTGTTTAAAAGAATGCCCACAACAGGAATAAGGACAAATAAGAACATTACAAAATAATAGTGAATGTTTTTTTTAATATTTTGGTCTTCTGTCATATTATTAGATAAATAACTCAGGATCTTGTAAAGGGCAGCGAGACGTTAAACACACTTCCCTGACCAAGAGTTGATTCAACCCATATTTTTCCTTTATGCTCAATAATTATTTCTTTGCTAATGGCCAATCCCAGTCCCGTACCCTTTGTTTCTGTATTTTCGTTTGGTCGCAATTGCTCAAAGGTTTTAAAAAGCTTTTGTTTGTCTTCTTTTTTAATACCTGGCCCAGAATCTTTTATTATAATCTCAATTCCTTTTGGATTACTCTGCGTCGTAATAGCAACGCCACCAGCATCTACAAATTTAATGGCGTTATGCACGACATTAATAATAACCTGTGTGATTTTATCTTTGTCACATAAGACCTTTGGCAGGTCAGGCTGTAAATCAAGGCTAAAATAAAGCTGTTTTTGATCGGCGGCTGATTTCATTGACTCATAAACCTGGGAAATGATTTCGTTTATGTTGTGCTCATGAAAATAAAATGGCATTTTACCTGACTGTAATCTTTGAAAATCTAAAATATCATTTACCAATCTAACCAAACGCTTAATATTGTTTTTGGTAATACCAAGAATATGACTTTGCTTCTCAGTCAAACCACCCACAATACCATCTAAGATAAGATCTACCGATTCCTTAATTGTGGCAAGTGGTGTTCTGAGCTCATGTGATGCCATGGATATGAACTTTGATTTCATATCTGTTGTTTCCTTAATTGCCTGTTCTGCTTTTTTGACATCGTCAATGCTCACAGCCATCTGAAAGCGAACCATCTTACCATCTGTCCATGGAATCGAGCGATCAATATTTCGAAACCACTTATTAAGCGAATCATGGTAAAACTCCCAAACATAAGAACGCCCTTGGTTCTTGCCAAAGATTTCTTCATTACTACAAAAAAAGCATGGTGAATCAAAATTATGAAATACAGCAAAGCACTTTTGTCCTATAGAATTTCCCCAAAACCTCTTAGCCGCTTCGTTTAAATAAAGAAGTTCATAGGTGTCTGGGTCTGCAATATAAATAGGTTCATTCATGCTGTCAAAAATAGAGATCAAGCGTTCATGTTCCTTTTTGAGTCTTTCTTCTGATTTTTTTGCTTGAAACAAATAAAGATTAAGCCTGTCCATTAAGCCTTCATAATCTGTAAACAAAAACCGCAACATCACTAAATAAGCAACAAGCCCCAGAATATGCCACGCCCACCACTGAATACCCCACAAAGCAGAATAACCAAACGTTAATTCTGTTAAGGCAAACAGCAGCATTAAACATAATAAAAGAAAACTTTCAAAAGTCTCTGTGTCTTGAAAAACAATAATGAATCGTAGCGCGCTAAAAAGAAAAAGAACTCCGGCCAGAAAGTGTAAGTTGTTCGCCAAGTCTGTATACAGTGAATTATTGATCAAAACAGGCACTTTATCAGGAAAAGCATAAACAAAAACACCCAAGAAAAATGAAATAGCAATGGGTATAATATAAAGATACATATTGTAGTGGAGACCATTACGAAAGGCTGGCCACCAGGCCAAAACAAAAATCAAAGACCCCATCAAGCTTGCCATAATATGCAACAAAACAAAGCCATTGCCAATGGGAGAGGCACTATGAAAAGCCTTTAAAATTCCCATGCACAAAAAGCCTAATGCTATTATGAGAAAATATTCACTCCTCTCAATTTTTTCACGTTTGATAAATATGACCGCAACAAATAAAGCAACAACAGAGCCAAAAGCCTCTATCAGCGTATGAAGCTGTATGTTTTTTATAAACCCCACGGTCTGTGGAACAAGTTTATAAATGAGAACACTCAATACAGGCATTATCAAAAACAAGATGAGAACACCGTAGTAATGATATTTTTTTTTGGGATTGGTAAGAATAACAGAACAATCTTTTTCGCTTTTCTCAAACATCTTAAACATACTTAGCTATATTTATATAGCAGAGACTTATAATAAGATACTTATGACAGCTCGTGAGCTCATTGGTGAAATTGCTGATGGTGATGAAAACTTACTAGGCAAATACCAAAAAGCACTC
>JAHJDR010000332.1 GCA_018812345.1 bacterium
AAAGGAGAAAAGAAAACAGGATCAGAAAATGATGCCCGACAAGTTTTCAATCGTTTAGCAGATTGTTGGCGTCACTGGGGTGAAACACACGATTATTTTAACACAAAAGAAGATGCCCAAGCTTTTTACGATGAAGTCGTCTACATGCTGGCTAATCAAATGGCAGCGCCCAATAGCCCGCAGTGGTTTAACACAGGGCTCTATAACTCTTATGGCATTAATGGCCCCAGCCAAGGCCACTATTATGTCGACCCCAAAACAAAAGAACTGTCAAAATCAACAAGTTCTTACGAACGACCACAACCACATGCGTGCCAACCATATAATGCTCTTATAAGCACACCCAAAGGACCTCTCCCCATTGGTTACATTGTGGAAAACAACCTCATCGGAACAGAAGTTTTTGACGGCGCTAACACAACAACTGTTGTTGCTGTGAAACACAATGGTCAAAAGCCCGTTTATCGCATTGTTTTGAAAAACGGGAACTGTGTTGAAGCAACAGCTGATCATAGCGTCCTCGTTTCAGCTCAATCTAAATATCATAAGAACAATGTAGAGTGGAAGCCTGTTAGCAACTTAAAACCAGGTGATTATCTTTTACAAAAAAATGATACTATTATTCAAAACCAAACAAGTTCAGAACAAACTATTGCAGAAGCCTCTTTAGTCGGGTGGCTACACGCAGATGGCTGTGTTGTTCAATACGAAACAGGAACAAACCAATCTCTCACTCTTGAATTTATTACCGTAAATGATGATGAATACGATTTCGTTACAGAGCAACTTAATCTTGTTTTCCCCAATGTCCATCGAAAAATGCGTCTTGTAGAAACGCAATCTGAAGAACTCGATGTCAGGCGAATCCGACTTTATGGTGAGTGTTTGCGTGATTTTGTAGAAAAATATGATTTGCTTAAAACAGCGTCAGAGAGAAAAATACCAATGGCTATTTATCAGAGTGGCCAATCTGTTGTTTGCGCTTATCTTCGAACCCTTTTTCAAGGAGACGGCTGTGTGAGAAACCATACAGGCCCTACTGACTCATTTGATGTTGTCCTCAGCAACGTTTCTGAATTGATGGTTGCTGATGCACAAAAATTACTCGCTAATCTCGGAATATACAGCCGTTTACAAGTTCATGCCGACGCACGCGAGAACCGGCAACCATTATGGCACTTAAGTATTGGTTATAAAAGTGAGCGCCAAAAATTTGCAGAAATAATAGGCTTTATCTCTGAAGAGAAAAAAACCAAATTAAATGAAACGCTCAAACAAGATATTAAGGGGAAAATGGTTCCTTCTATTCGCTGTGAACCTATATTACGAATAGAACTAACAGAAACACAAGACGTCTATGATATTCAAACAAAAAGTGGCAATTACCTTTCCGGCAATATCATAATTCATAATTGTTTTATCCAATCCATCAGCGATGACCTTGTCAACGATGGTGGCATCATGGATTTATGGACAAAAGAAGCACGCCTTTTTAAATATGGCTCTGGCACAGGAACAAACTTTTCAACGCTCAGAGCACGTGGCGAAACATTATCAGGCGGCGGCAAATCTTCTGGGCTCATGAGCTTTCTCAAAATTGGCGATGCCGCAGCAGGCGCCATTAAATCAGGTGGCACAACAAGACGTGCTGCCAAAATGGTTATCGTTGATGTCGACCATCCTGATGTAGAAGCTTTTATTAACTGGAAAGTTGTTGAAGAACAAAAAGTAGCCAGCCTGGTCACAGGTTCGCAAATTATTAAAAAATGTCTCAATGCCATCATGGTTACCTGTCAAAACAAGGACCTCAAAAATGATCGCTTTGACCCTGTAAAAAACACAGAACTTGGCCAGGCCGTAAAAGAAGCCCGCCAACATCGTGTTCCTTCCAATTATATTTACCGTGTGATTCAATTTGCCAAACAAGGTTTTTCCAGTATTGAATTCGACGATTATAATACAGATTGGAATTCTGAAGCCTATGCCACTGTGTCTGGTCAAAATTCTAACAACACAGTGCGCGTCACAAATGATTACATGGATGCTGTTCGTGAAGACAGAGAATTTGAACTTAAAGGACGCATCACAGGCAAGCCCATAAAAAAACTCAAAGCCAAAGAACTTTGGGAACAAATCTGTTATGCCGCGTGGAGCTGTGCTGATCCAGGCCTTCAATTTGATACAACCATTAATGATTGGCATACCTGTCCTGCTGATGGTCGCATCAATGCCAGCAACCCTTGCAGCGAATACATGTTTCTCGATGACACCGCCTGCAATCTTGCCAGTCTTAACCTTGTTACTTTTTATGATGATAAAACATGTATGTTTAATGTTGGCGATTTTATTCACGCCACTCATTTATGGACAATCATCTTAGAAATTTCTGTGCTCATGGCACAATTTCCTTCTCAAAGCATTGCCCAAAAAAGTTATGACTATAGAACTCTTGGTCTTGGCTATGCTAACTTAGGCGCCCTTCTCATGCGCATGGGTCTTTCTTATGGAAGCAAAGAAGCCATCGCTATTACAGGTGCTATTACAGCCATACTCACAAGTGAATCCTATGCGACATCAGCAGAAATGGCTCGCGAACTCGGCCCCTTCCCAAAATATTATCGCAACCAAGAACACATGCTAAAGGTTATTCGTAACCATAAACGCGCTGCTTATGACAAACCCAGTAGCGACTATGAAAGCTTAAGCGTTCTACCCATGGCTCTTAATCAAGAACTCTGTCCAGGCTATCTCCTCAATGCAGCACATAACGGTTGGGATAAAGCTCTCGAATGGGGTGAAAAGTATGGTTATCGCAATGCTATGGTGAGCGTAATTGCACCAACTGGCACGATTGGTCTTGTGATGGATTGTGATACAACAGGTATTGAGCCCGATTTTGCTCTTGTAAAATTTAAAAAACTAGCTGGCGGTGGTTACTTCAAGATCATTAATGAATCCGTTCCTGTAGCTCTCAGAAAACTCGGTTACAATGACAACCAAGTACAGGATATTGTCAATTATTGTCGCGGCACAGGCACATTGAAATCAGCACCAGCTATTAACCACAAGACACTCACTGAAAAAGGCTTTACTACTGATGCCATTGACAAATTAGAAGTAGCCCTCACACAAGCCTTTGACATCACTTTTACATTTAATCCCATCACGTTGGGAGAATCCTTTGTTAAGAACAACCTTAAAATAGAGGCACATCTTTTTGATGATCCTTCATTTAGTTTGCTAAAACACATTGGCTTCACTGACGACGACATTGAAAAAGCAAACAACTACTGTTGTGGTACAATGACAATCGAAGACGCGCCACATCTTAATAAAAAACACTATCCAATCTTTGATTGCGCCAGCAAGTGTGGCCGCTATGGCACACGTTATATTACTGCTGATGCGCACATTGAAATGATGGCAGCAGCACAACCGTTTATCTCAGGAGCCATTTCTAAAACAATTAACATGCCTTATGGCGCCACAATCGAAGATATCAGCAAAGCCTACTTCAAATCTTGGGGTTTAATGCTCAAAGCAAATGCTATCTATCGCGATGGTTCTAAACTCTCTCAACCACTAAACTCTGTGGCGGCTGAAATCCTCGATCAAGTAGAACCAGACTCAGAAGAAGATCAAAAACAACCATCACGCATTAAAGAAATTGTTGAAAAAGTTGTTTACCGTTATCTTTCAAAACGACGCACTCTGCCCAACCGACGTAGTGGTTACACACAAAAGGCAGAGGTCGGCGGTCATAAGGTTTACTTACGAACGGGTGAATTTGAAGATGGTTCGATTGGTGAAATCTTTCTCGACATGCACAAAGAAGGTGCTGCCTTTAGAAGCCTCATGAACTGCTTTGCTATTGGCATTTCTATTGGCTTGCAATACGGTGTACCACTCGAAGAGTATGTAGAAGCTTTTACCTTCACACGCTTTGAACCCAATGGTATGGTTAAAGGTCATGACAACATCAAAATGGCCACATCCGTTATTGATTGGATTTTTAGAGATTTAGCCATGAACTATTTGGGACGCTATGATCTTGTCCATGTCTCACCAGAAGACATTCGTAACACATCTGTTAAAAAAGTCGGCGATGAAACAGAAACAGCAGACTATGAAGAACAAGAAGTGTCTGTTACCAAAACAGAAGTTCCCATGGCAAAATCAACACTCAAAGCAGATGGCGGTGGCAGTGTCGTACAAAGCGCTGGCGGCGGTTTACAAGAAGTTCTTCCTGGTCCAACGGTACTTGCTACAGCAGCCATATCAACAGTCGCCCCTAAACATAAACGCATTGTTGCCCAAGCAAAACAACGCAGCCGTTTCGAAGCCAAACTAAAAGGCTATGAAGGCGATGCTTGTCCCGATTGCGGACAGTTTACACTTGTGCGCAATGGGTCTTGTTTGAAATGTGATTCTTGTGGCGCAACAACTGGATGCTCTTGACTCGGTTACCGTTGTTCGTTTTCCGTTGTCCGTTATTCGTTTAAACTGCACGACGGAAACCGGAAACCGGAAAACGGAAAGCGAAATTGAAAAGCTTAGACTTCATATTCATCGGTTCCCCTAAGAATAAAGCTTTCAAAGAGCTCGAAGAAGAGTACCATAAACGTATTAAGCGTTATATGAGCTCGCAAATCACTACCCTTAAAGACAGCACAGAAAAAAATACGGCTGTCAAAAACAAAAAAGAAACAGCTTCAATTCTAGACAAAATACAACCAGCTGATTTTCTTGTTCTCTGTGATGAAAAGGGAAAAGGTTTTGATTCAAAAACGTTAGCCAACAAAATAAATTCATGGCGTCAAGATTATCAGCGTATTGTTTTTGTCATTGGTGGGGCTTACGGTTTTTCAGAAGACATTTACAAACGTGCTAACCTAAAGCTTAAATTCTCCGACTTCACACTCCCCCATGAACTTGCCCGCACAGTTCTTCTCGAACAAGTGTATCGCAGCTTTACCATATTGGGCGGAGAAAAGTATCATCATTAAGGGGTGATTCACCAATTTTAAAATGATATGTCTGCAATGTGAGCACAATGTTTTTCATCTCACTTTGTGTAAATCCCATTCGTTCAAGTTCATCACCTGTTTTGCAAACAAGCTCACCAATATATTTGATGTCATTTTGTTGAAACTTTGCCCAGATCAAAACACCTTTTAACAATCCAAAATTAACCTTTAAAATCAAAGCATTAGTCTGTTCGTTTTTTACTGCTTTTCTTAGCAACTTCCTGTAGTTTTCCTCGATAACTCCTTGGGCGTATTATCATGAGTGTAACCGCATTAAACAATTTCCTCTTCCTGCATATTTCTGCAGCCCTCAACGGTGATGCTGTACGCACACCTCCGGCACACTCACTTCTTCCCCATGATGCCTTTAACACCTTACCTTGTGACTATGTAGAAAGAAATTTACAAATAAGAGCCCTTGGGCAAAGCCATTACTGTATTATAAATCCAATGCTCACGGGCATCGAAAGAATAGGTTTACGATTCCAGGCCAGCTACCATGCTTTCATGGCACGGTTCATGGGCGATGCTGGTCTTAGCAATAATATGCTAAATGGCAGCGTCCATGCCCTAAAAGCAGGGGCACATTTTCAAAGACTCTCACAAGCTGAGAAAGCTCACTTATGTAACAAGCAAGCTATCGCACAACTTGAACTATTTATTTCTCGTTCTTCTGACCCAGAAACATCTTACTATGAAGAACTCATCGCTAGAAGAAATTTGGGCGCTCTTATGCTTTATACAAGCAATACTGAAAACGTCCCCTGTCTCCAAAGGGCCCTCACACATCATGATGCCATTCATAGCATACAACATTTTCACTACAAAGAACATGCCATGGATCCAAAGATCATTGCATCATATTGCTGCCCACAAGCCATGAGAGCAAAAGCCGTCATTTTTGGCAAAGCTAAAACACTCGAACACCTGGGAGATTGGCGCCTAGATGAAGCCTGTACGCATAACGATCAGCAAGAAGAAATTATGTCCCATGCGCATCACTTCTGGTTACAAGCAGCACGTGTTTATGCACGCATAGCTGAAAATAAAATTGAAGGTTTTTTCTTTACCCCCAGAGAAAGAGAAGAGGCCCAAGAAGCCAATAACAATGTTATCGCCAAAATCAATACTTATAGAAAACTGTATCTTTTATCAGCCCCCATAGCGACTGATTGGCGTTCACCAAAACAAATCCCTATCATCACCTCTGATGAAGACCCTCCTGAGATGGCTAAGAGACACTGAGCAAAAAACGTCTAGCGCCTGCCGAGCCCTCAACGCAGTTGAGTGCTTGGTCTAGCGTGAGACGTGCGACAATTATAAAAACCCATCAAAATACTTTTTAATATACTCATCTAACGACAGCGTGTCACTCGCTTCGATTTGCTTTTGCTCTTCAAGTGATTTGGTGGCTTGTTCTGCAAGCTCTTGTGTGAAGTCTGGAGAAAATTGTTTTTGTTTGAGAGCGGCTGTGTTTTCTTTGGTCAAATCTAGTGCGTATTCTGTAAAAGATTTTTTATCTTTTACAAGCTTCTCAATAATTAAACCAGAAGGGGTAAGAGAGGGGTGTTTAAGTTTTTCGTATTGTTTGTTTAAAGCCCTTTGATACAGCTCCTTTTTTTCCACATTATCTAAAAGCACAGCAACAAGAGTGAGACGTTTAAATATCTGTTCAGCCCAATCATCAAACAAAACAGGGTCCCCATGACGAAACAACTCAATACCTTTTTGACGCCCATGAGTCACAACACGCTGATGATTTTCTCTGAGACGTAACATATGTTCTTTGCTCACAAGCGTTGATTCTTCTAGGGCTGTGTAGGTAATAAAAATATCCATGAAACGCACCTGATCCTCATCAATTCCTGTGGGCACAAATGGGTTTAGATCCAAACAACGAACCTCAAGATACTCAACACCGCGTCTTTTCAAGGCTAACGTGGGCCGCTCACCACGCTGAGCAATGCGTTTTGGTCGAATGTGACCATAATATTCATTTTCAATTTGTAAAACTGAATCACTGAGCTGTTTATACTGCCCCTCTATCTTCACACCAATTTGTTCATAGAGAGGATGCTTTGTTTGAATAGCTTTTATGAGCTCGCGCGTATACTCATCAAGAGAGCTGTAAGAAATATTAAGTTCTTGTTGTACCTTGCTCTTATAGCCAAAATCACCCATGCGAAAAGTTGTGGCTTCAGGCAAGTAATATGTTTTGGGGTCAAGCAATTTAAGATTTTGTGGAGGAACATCAAAAAAGCTGGAACACACAGCAGGCGAGGCCCCAAATAAATACAAGATAAGCCACGCATAGCGCTCAAAATTTCGAATCATGCCAAAATACGTATGCGATTTAAAATCCCTTAAATGACCATTAAATCCTGACCTCTTTTTAAGACAATTCCAAAATTCTTCTGGAAAAGAAAAATTATAGTGAATCCCCGCAATACATTGCATCTTCTTGCCATACCTATATTCTAAACCCCTGCGGTAAATGTGTTTCATTTGCCCGCTATTTGAGCTACCAAACTCAGCAATTCTAATTTCGTCCTCTGATCCAAAGGAACAAGGCATGCTCGAAGACCATAACAGTTCATCACCAATGTGATGTGTCACAAACTGATGTAGCTGTGTCAAAAAAAACACAACCTCTTGAGGGGAGTGAAAGGCTGGTGTTACAAACTCAAGCAATGCTTCAGAGTAGTCTGTTGTAATATAGGGATGTGTGAGCGCAGAACCTAGCACCTTAGGGTGATCTGTTTGCGCAATACGACCATCAGGTGTTACGCGTAAGCATTCTTTTTCAATACCTCTTTTGATTTTACTAAGACATTTATATTCACACTTTTCAAAAGATTGTTTGAGGCGATCATGAAAGATATCATATTCTAACACTCTAGACACTTAGAAAGTATTACCAAAAGATGCAAGAGTGAAGCTTATTTAGCAACAATCTCAATGGGATTGGAAAGTTTTTCTTCTGGCATATCATCAAAAGGGCGGTCACAAAATGAGACTTTCACACGATAACGGCCAGGCTTTAATGTTTCAGGTAGAGTTGCCTGAATAAATCGCGCTGTCTTTCTCTGAACAACGGGCAAACAAGAGTTATTCACTGACGCGTTAATTTTTACTTTGGCAACTTTTTTAGACTTTTCGTCATCCGTTACAATCTCTAATGTATTTTTGATGCCAAAACCAAAATCACTAATCGATGTAAAGAAAGATCGGAACGCATCGCCCGCTTTATAGCGATCATACTCTGTAGAATAATAAATAAAGCGATTGTGAGCAGGTTCCTCTGTGTGAACTTTTGCTGTTGCCTGTTGCCAAAAACGTGGTCGCCCCGCATCAAGATGGATATTCTTGCCACCATAATGCCCCACACCACAACAATCTAGGGCGCGTATTTTTCCCCACAGAGCTTTAGCATCTTGAGGGGTGCGTCCT
>JAHJDR010000333.1 GCA_018812345.1 bacterium
AACCGTGTATTTATATGTCCCCCATATTGCTAATATTGACTTATTCTACGTTAAAGAATATCAGCCTCTCTAAATTGAATTATCTTGTAATAAGTGATATTTGTACCCATACTTTTTCAATTTTCATTTATGTATTTTTCAATTTTCATTTTTTATGAGCCATCCAGCAAATAACATCTCTCTCCAAAAAAATTCCATAACAACTATTGAAGCCTGTATTAAAGGAGCTCAAAACAACCTCCTCAACCATCAACACAAAGATGGCTACTGGTGGTACACGCTTGAGGCCAATGATTCCATCAATGCTGAGTTCATCATGCTGCTCAGATACCTCGGTATTGACGATAAACAGACAGAACAAGGCCTTTGCCGGTGGATGTTATCAAATCAGAACGAAGATGGCTCCTGGAGCCTGTATTATCGTGCTGCTGGTGATATAAGCTCAACCGTAGAATGCTATTTTGCTTTAAAAATCGCAGGTTTTGACACAAACCATCCACAAATGGTTAAAGCCCGTGAATTCATCCTAAATGCTGGTGGCATCACCAAAATCCGCGTTTTCAGCCGTATTCACCTCGCATTATTTGGCTTAGTAGACTGGAAAATCGTTCCCAACATGCCTGTCGCTCTCATACAATTTCCTGAATGGGCCCCTGTCAATATTTATGAGTTTTCTAGCTGGGCGAGAGCCTGTATTGTGCCCCTTCTGGTTATCATGGATCAGAAAAAAACAATTAAAATACCAGATATTACGCTTGATGAATTGTATCTTGATAGCCATCCCAAAAAGGCAAAATGGGATATTTCACATGAAGCTGGCATGCTAAGCATGGAAAACATGTTTGTGCAAATTGACAAGGCTTTACATGTTGCTGATAAATTAAAATTTAAACCACTCAGAAAACTTTCTCTCAAAAAATGTGAAAAATATATTCGTGAACACTTAAGCTATACAGAAGATATTTATCCTGCCATGTTTTATGGTGTTTTAGCACTCAATAGTCTTGGTCATGGTCTTGATGATATTAACGTTGAAAAAGCCCTCATAGGACTAAGATCTTTTCAGATAATTATGTCGCATAAAGAGCTTCATCAAATCCCTTTTCAAGATAGTGCGACTATTGATTATAATGTTCTGCGTAAAAATCAAAATGATCAAAGCGATCATGTTATCTATCAACAATGCTGCATCTCCCCCATTTGGGATACGGCATGGGCAGCTGTAGCCCTTGCAGATAGTGGCTTTCCTGTTGACGATGACCGCATGACGCTCACAGCACAATGGCTTTTATCCAAGCAAATTACAGATCTCGTCGGTGATTGGGGCGTTAAAAATCCTGATGCCCAGCCAGGTGGTTGGTCGTTTGAATTTGTTAATAAATACTATCCTGATGTGGATGATACAATTGAAGTACTCACATTTCTACACCAATCAAGCCTCCCCTATCGTGTTCTTAAGTCCCCTATCGAGAGGGGTCTTAAATGGCTTCTGTCTATGCAATGTAAAAATGGTGGGTTTGCCGCATTTGATAAGGACAATAGTCTCATACTTTTGAACAAAATCCCCTTCTCTGATCATGGTGCGTGCTTAGACCCTGCTACTGTAGACATTACAGGTCGCGTTATCGAATTTTTGCTTACAACTTGTGATTATGAAAAAGACAATATCATTATTCAACGCGCAGCAGACTTCATTGTAGCACGACAAGAAAAAGATGGTTCGTTCTGGGGCCGCTGGGGTGTTAATTATATTTATGGCACATGGTGTGCCCTTGAAGGCCTCTGTCCTTTAAATAGAAGAAAAGATGAGCTCACTATTAATCGCGCTGTGCATTGGTTAAAAGACATTCAAAATCCCGATGGTGGTTTTAGTGAATCCAGTGAATCGTATCGACTCGATCATTATTTACCCTTAGAAGAATCAGTGCCATCACAAACAGCTTGGGCCCTGATGGGTTTAGTCGCTGCGGGGCAAGCCAACTCTGACGAAGCTCAGAAGGCAGCACAATACCTTATTGATAAACAAAATTCTTCCGGCGGTTGGGATGAAGAATATTACACAGGAACTGGTTTTCCTGGTCATTTCTATATCCGCTATCATGGCTATCGCCACTATTTTCCCCTACTCGCTTTGGCTAAATACAATAAAGCTTTGTAATGAAACACATTGTACTCATCTTACTTTTGTTTGTTTCACTCAGCTGTTCTGGCACAGCAATTCCTGTATACACAACGAGCGATTTGACAAAGCAACCCATTACCTTTGAACAAGACAGAGAATACGAAATTGTTACGGTTGTAACCAAGGACTGGAACCCATTAAGCAGAACTGAGTTTATTTATGAACACTATCTGGGCTCACAACTTTCTTGGGATGGACAACACCTCATCATCACCCATCACCGTTCAAACCATATAAAGAAAAAGATCCCTAAAAAAAGCATTCAAGAGATTAATGTGTATCGATAAACCTTATTCATTGATGTCATTATGTAATTTTAAATTTCCAATAAAAAAGGCCCGACTCTATTCGAGCCAGGCCTTTTTTTTGGGGACGCAGTTAAGATTAACTGCAGGGTTTTGGTTTTAAGTTTAATTCCACACCTTCATATTCAGACGTTTGAATGGTACCATCTTCATAAACAACTGAACCTGTACCAGCTTGTACATAATTTCCTTCTTCATTAAGAGTGTATCCTGTAATAATCATAGTACCTGTTTCTGGTCCACACGCATCATCATCAACACCGTAGAATGAAAGACCATCTTCACCAACATCCATAATAATTCTCAAATCAGAGTTATTGCGATCTATGATGAGTTGTCCAGAGTTAACCGTACGACTGTCAACCTTACCGTCTTCGTTCAACTCAAGAGTATGTATGGGGTATGTTAAAACAACTTCTTCTAGTGCTGTTCCGTCTTCATCAACAGGTGTAAATGAATCTTCTTGCGTGGATACCGTTACATCGTGCTTTTCTTCGCCATTCACTACGGTCACTCGATTGATTGATTTGACAACCGTTGCTGTAACGCTTTCAGCAGCACCATCTTTGTCTGCATCAATAGGATCTGTAAACGTTGTTGTGCGTGAACCCGTTGTTGTAATGGTCACATCGTCATCAACTTCATCTAATGTATGTATGAGACCTTCTTCACCAATCGTATGTGTGTGTACCGCATTCAATGGATTTAAGTCTTCATCTGTGCGTCCCATAACCATGCTAGCAAAATCAATGCGTGTGAAAGAGGCACAAAGACCATCACCACCATTTTCAATGGTATTGGTGAATGTCCCATTTAAGTATCCTGACTTATAAGCATTTGTAAGATCACAATCTTCAAAAGTTACAGCACGTGTCATACTACCATCAGAATTATCGCAGGAAAATGATTCACTCACAGAAGTAATATCTTCACAACGAAATCGGTTTTTTAAATACGCTGTTTGTGATGCTGTTTCTGAATCAGCTACAAGATAATTACCTTTTGTTAATGATGATGTCGCGCTGCTCGCCGCCGATGTGCTGGAGCTTGTTGAACTCATGAGACTCTCAATGGCCGCTGTGACCATAGCTTCTTCATTACTCTCTAAGTAACTAGAAGTATCTTCATCTGAGCTTAACCCGCTATAAAGTGAGCCACAACCTGACATAAGCGTTAGACAGGCGACTAATATAATAAGAGATTTTAAATTAGATGTTAATGTCATAAATATCCTTTGTCTTATTACCACTCCATTGTCAGAAGTCGCTTCTGTCAGAGAGTGTCTATTATTGTTAATTGTTGTCTTGTTCTTGTTTCTTTGCATCTTACCCTAATTAGACGGGGGGGTTGGTGTTTGGTTCAGATTTATTTTAATTTGTACCGACGGGCCTATGATCCGACGGACCGGCGTATATTTAATCACAATTTCAACAAGTTAACCCCTCCCCCATCGGCCCATAGGATCATCGGCTCCTCGGCCCAATAAAGTTTGAACCTTTTTCTTGGCTAGCTCGTCTAAAAGTGTAAAAGAGGATTAGTGTTTGTAGGAGTTTAAAAATGAAAAATAATAAAATTTTAAGCATATCTATTTTTATCGTGTTTGTCTTCTGTTTCACAACCATGCCCTCTTATACATATGCACAGGGCTTTAATGGTGGTGGTGGCATGGGGCAAAAAAGCCAACGCAACTGGGGAGGCAAACCAAATAAAAAAAGTTGGGCCCAACAACAAAACCAAGGTGGCTGGGGCCAGCAAAACAACCAACAGGGTATGGGAAAACCACATAAAGGTAATTGGGAACAACAAAATAATCGTGGCTTTGGCAAAGGGAACCAGCAAGGCTTTGGTCAAAAGCAAGGAATGAATCGTAAACAAGGAAAGAATCGCGGCCAGGACATGATTAAAAAACTCAATCTTACTGATAAGCAAAAAGAACGTATAAAAGATATTCGAAAAAATTATCAGTCCAATTTTACAACACATAAAGACCAAATGAAGAATAAGCAAAAAGCCCTTGCTGAAGGTTTGAAGGGTAATAAATCAAATGACGAACTCAGAAAACTCTACAACGATATGGAAAAATCAAAAGCAGAAATGGATAAAAAGAAATTTGATCACATGCTAGAAATGCGTAGCATCCTCACAGATGAACAACGTGAACAGTTTCAAGGTTCTTCAGGATTCATGCAACAAGGACAAGGACAAAATCAAGGTCAGGAACAACGTCCTCAAAGACAAAACAACAACTGGAATCAAAATGGCCCTGGTCAAGGCTTTGGTCCTGGAGGCCAACAAGGCATGCAACGCCCTCGTTGGAATCAAAACAGTGATTCCACAGAACAATAATTAAGGAGGTTTTGGAATTTAATTATTTGGGGAGATACGTTTTAATGCATGAATTTGAAATAAATAGAATTATCAAACAGAGCACTCAAGGAGAGCTCACAGGGTTTAGCGACTTATACAAGAGCTATGCCCGGATGATTAGATCTGTTCTTTACAAATTTTGTCAGCCCGAAGAGATTGATGATCTCGTGCAAGATGCGTTTATTAAAATCTGGAACGGCCTCCCCCGTTTTAAGCAAAACTGCAAACTCAAAACCTGGGTCTACCGCGTCACTTATAATCTTGCTCTGGATCATGTGCGCAAGAAAAAACTCAAGATAGCCGATATTGATTTACAAAGAATCAGTGCTGGCTCAGAGGAAAATGAATTTATGAAAAAAGATCTTGTACAAAAATCTCTGACGACACTCACTGAAGAACATCGTGCTGTTCTTGTTCTTCATAGTATGGAAGGCTTATCAGTAGATGAAGTGGCAGATGTTTTAGAAATTCCTTCCGGAACAGTGAAATCAAGATTGCATCATGCACGATCAAAAATGCACGATGCCTTAACGGCTAGCGGAGTAAAACTATGAATGATAAAAAGCTAAACATAGAAATCGAAAAGAAAATTGATCAATTTTTATCTGAAAGCCATGCTAATGTGCCCAAAGCCCCTCAGAATGAAGAAGACCTCATCCTCAAGGCCATCATGGAAAAAGGCACAAAACATGTGATAACAGAGCCTTTTATCACACGATTAAATAAGACTTTCTCATTTCATATACGCTGGCTTGTACCGGCAGCAGCAGCAGGCATGATCGCTTTTTTCATCTATACCAATTTTATCCCCCAAAATCCCACAGCGACAGTTAGTGATGAAACCGTTGCCACCTACTTTGATGAAGTTATTGAACTCTATGATGAAACCATCTACGAAGAAACTTCTAATGACGAAGATTTCTATTATGAAGAGGACAATGAATACGCTTCGGTAGCAAATGACTACTTCTATCTCGCAGACATGATAGCTGAAGATGATGTGTAATCCATTGATTTTTCAATCCATTAGTTCTAAAGATCCATCAAACAAAGAAATTGTAACTCTTTAATTTACTGAGGATTTCTGTATGACAGCTCGTGTATTAGCTAATTACAATGGCAAAGAAATGTACCTAGATGAAGTTACCATATCCCCTTTGGATCGTGGTTTTCTATTTGGTGATGCTGTTTATGATGTGATTAGGGTTTATCAAAAAAAACCATTTCTATTTAATGAACACATTGAGCGCCTCACAACGAACCTTGATATGCTAAAAATTCGTTGTAATATGGAAGCCTTTCAAAAAGATTTGCATACAACTGTGGCCAACAGTCCAGAACAAGATGGCATGATTTATGTACAAATCACAAGGGGAACAGCCCCACGTGTACATTATTTTCCTGATAGCAGTATTACACCCAATGTTCTCATCTGGGTTCAAGGCTTTGACACAACAAAACATGAGAAATTATGGTCACATGGTTGCTCTGTTATAACATATCCAGAGTCACGCTGGTCTCACCCGCATATTAAAACAGTCAACCTTTTGGGCAATTGTATGGCCAAGCAAGAGGCTGTAGAAAAAGGTAGTTACGAAGCTATTTTTGTAAATAATGATAATTATATTATGGAGGCTTCTAGCAGCAATGTTTTTGGCATACAAAATGGTATCCTCTTAACAGCCCCCACAAAACAAAAAATACTCCCCGGAATCACACGACAGTTTATTTTTGGACTCGCAAAAGAAATGGGACTTGAGACAAAGGAACACTATTTCACACAAGATGAATTTTATACCTTTGATGAAGTCTTTATTACAGGCACAACCACAGAAGTAATGCCTGTTGTGAAAGTAGATGATAAAATTATCGGCTCCGGCGAGCCTGGTGATATTACGAAAAGAATACAAAGATTGTTTTTTGAGAAAACAAGAAGATAAATACATGAATACATTAATGATAAATTACTTTTTCATTTATGTATTTTTCATTTATGTATTTATGTAGATGTCAATGCTAACCTATACCCCCCCTCTCTTCCGCCCTCCTTCAGAGGCCAAATCACTCATTCTTCAAGTAACTCTTGGTTGTTCATGGAACAAGTGTTCGTTTTGTGAAATGTATACAACAAAACAATTTCAACCGCGTAACTTTGACAACATCAAAAAGGATATAGAACAAGCACAAAGTGAATGGCCCAGCCCAGATAAAATATTTTTGGCTGATGGTGATGCACTGGTTTTATCAAAGAATAAACTCTTACCTATTCTTGAACTATTACATGCTAAGTTTCCAAAAGTTAAACAAATTAGCTCCTATGCAACACCACAAAATGTTTTGAAAAAATCAGATCAAGATTTAGCAGACATACATGCCGCGGGTTTAAACATGCTGTATTATGGGGTTGAATCTGGTGACAATGTCATTCTCAATAAAATCCAAAAAGGTGTTGATGCTCAAGGCGTTTGTGATGGCATTATAAAAGCACGGGGTGCTGGTTTCAAAATTTCAACAACAAATCTTTTAGGCATTGCGGGAAAAAAATATACCAAGCAACATGCACTCAATACAGCAAAAATACTAAGCCAAGCTAACCCTGAATATATATCCTTTCTCATGATCATGTTTCCTCTCGGAGATGAGAGATTTTTGAATGCCTTTGGCAATGATTATGAAGCATTAGATCAATTAGAGCTTATTCAAGAATTGAGAAATACACTTGCTAATTTGGAAGTAAAAGACAGTGAAATTCGCGCCAATCATGCTTCAAACTATCTCCCCATCAAAGCCCTTTTTCCTAAAGACAAGGTTGCAACACTCGCTGTAATTGATGATGTTCTCAATAATCCTGATCCTTCTAAACTCAGACCTGAGTTCCTTCGCGGCTTATAATTTCGTACTGCGATTTCGTACTGCGTCGTGCGTCGTGCGTACTGCGTGTGGTCTTCAAGACCACTTTTGTGGGATTGATACCACAGTTATATTATGTGAAGTTGTGTAAACTAATGATAATTAATGTCATTAATTATATAACGATGTTGGCACTTGTCTTGCATATAAAAAGGCATGACAACCTCTTCTCAAAAGACTTTTTGCTGGATTAAACCCAAAGTTCATCTCGATATCAAACACCATTACATCCATAAATGCGAAAAAGAAAAACCTCAGAATAACTTTAAAGGTATCCTAATAACACTTCTAATTATAATAAGTTTTTTCACTCTCCTAGCCCTTTCATAATGAATAATACATAAATACATGATTACATGAATTTTGAAGTTAGAATTCGTTTTGCATTTATGTATTTTGTCTTGTATTTATACAGCGGGACTAATATGTGTTCTTTCCGGAGGAATTTGTATGAAAAATAATATGTCTGTTTGGACAACGGTTCTTTTACTTGGTTCAGTTTGGGGTTTTTTTGAAGGCACTCTTGGTGGATTTCTCCATTTAAGTCCTTTACCCATTGCTGGAAAAATCATGGCTTCTATTGGTTTTGCAGTTATGTTTTGGGGACTTAAAAATGGCCTAAAAGCAAAACATATTTTTGCCATCTCTATAATTGCAGCTTCTCTTAAGTTTTCGACATCATTATTTTTTATGCTCCCTCTCTTTCACATCAAAATCATTAACCCAGCTCAATCAATTATCTTACAAGGACTCTGTTTTGCCGGTGTTTCTTATTTTTTATCTGATAAACTTAATTCTTTTAAAGGTTTAGCAACTGTTTCAGCACTATCCTTTACAATGGCATTTGCTCTTGCAGCCACGTTCTCCTTTTTTGTCACGAACTATGTCATGGGACCTTTGGAAGGAAGTTTTTCCATGATGCTCTTTCACTTGGCTATTGGCTCATTATTCACATTCACTGCTATAAGCCTTATTCATATAGCCTATGAAAAAATCATATATTTTCATGTCGCGAAGCTGGCTCCTGTCACACGAACAATAGTATCGTTTGTTCTCGTGATGGCTACCTTTTTAGTCAAAAGCATTTAATTTCCATCGAACCCTATCCCCATACACTGAGGAACTTGAAAACCAAGTAATGAAGAAGGAATAAGACCTTGTATGACACCCATAATATCGTCAACTTACTGCTATTATTGCAGATTAGTCAATATATTGAACTGATTAGCTGCGTCATTCATTTTTATAAGCACTTGTATTTTTTATTCATTTTACGCAAACATATCTTTTGCTATTTCACCCATTTATCTGTTAGAAGCCCTGCTCCATGACCTTGAGTTCTAACCATAATATCCGCAATATTGCGATCATTGCCCACGTAGACCATGGCAAAACAACACTTGTTGATCATCTGTTCAAACAAAGCGGTTTATTTAGCAAAATGCGTCAATTCAAAGATACAGACCGTGTCATGGATAATACGGATCTCGAGCGAGAACGAGGCATCACAATCACAGCAAAAAACTGCTCTGTTATGTATAATAAAGTAAAAATTAACATTATTGATACACCAGGCCATGCTGATTTTGGTGGTGAGGTAGAACGTAGCCTAAAAATGGCTGACGGCGCCCTTCTTTTAGTAGATGCCTCAGAAGGCCCCCTGCCACAAACACGATTTGTACTTTATAAGGCGCTAGAAGCAGGTCTCAAAATAATAGTTGTTATTAATAAAATCGATCGTCAAGATGCGCGCGTTCAAGAAGTATTAGATGAAATTTACGATCTTTTTATTGATCTTGGTGCTGACGATGAACAACTCGAATTCCCTGTTTTTTATGCTATTGGTCGTGAAGGAGTAGCAAAAAGAACATTACACGGCATTGAGCAAGATCTGGAAGAACTTTTTAAAAGCATGATCGCCTACATCCCAGCACCAACCTATCATCCTAAAGAACCCTTTCAAATGCTTGTTTGCAACCTTGGTTATTCCGATTATACAGGGAGACTCGCTATTGGAAAAGTTTTTCATGGTAGTGCGAAAAAAAATGAACAGCTTGTGTGCATGGGAGAGAATAACGAAATAAAAAAACTGAAGGTGTCTAAACTTCAAGTCTATGATGGCATTGCCATTACAGATGTGAATTATGTGGAACCTGGCGACATTATTGTTCTCTCTGGCGTAGACAACGTAACTATTGGTGATACCATTTGTCATGAGGAAAGTCCCAAAGCTCTCGAACGTGTACATGTCGATGAGCCAACAGTGTCCATGCGTTTTATGGGCAATACCTCACCCTTTTCTGGCCAAGATGGTCAATGGGTCCAATCACAACGTATATTTGATCGCCTCAAAAAAGAAATCCTTTTTAATGTGGCCATTCAACTGGAACGTGATCCCAACGGTGATGCGTATATTGTTAAGGGACGTGGCGAATTTCAATTAGCTGTACTTATCGAAACCATGCGTCGTGAAGGTTATGAACTCTGTGTGGGACGTCCTGAAATTATTTTTAAAACAAAAGATGGTCACAAACAAGAACCTATTGAACACCTTGTGATCGACTGTGACAATGAATTTACGGGCATTGTAACTGAAAAAATATCTCTACGCAAAGGCCGCATGAAAAACCTGCAACCTTTCGGCGTTGGTCGTGTGCGCATCGAATTTTCCATTCCCACACGTGGTCTGATTGGCTATCGATCTGAGTTCCTGACTGACACCAAAGGCACTGGTATCATGAGTTCTTACTTAGAAGGCTATGAAGCTTATCGTGGCGATATGTCTTCACGGACAACAGGTTCCATCATAGCTGATCGCCCGGGCAAAGCTATTCCCTATGCTATGTTTCACCTACAAGATCGCGGCAAGTTTTTTGTTAAACCGGGAACACCTGTTTATGAAGGCATGATTTTAGGGGAACATAATCGCGATAAAGATTTGGCTGTTAATGTTACCAAAGAAAAAAAGCTCACTAATATGCGTGCCTCGGGTAAAGATGAAGCTGTTGTTGTCACAGCAATGAAACAACTCACCTTAGAAGACTCTATTGAATTTATTAAAGAGGATGAATGGGTAGAAGTTACACCTAAAAATATCCGCTTGAGAAAAATCATTCTCAATATGCAAGATCGCAAAATCCACGCCAAAGGCCCGCTTTTAAATCCTATTAATTAATTCTTCTTTTTCATCAACCGACTCATATTTCCATAAACGTCTTTGCGTGGTTCTACCGTATAAACGAGAATTGATTTATGATTGATTATCTGAGATTTTATAAATAACTCTATATCTCTTAAAAGGCACAGATCGATAACCTGTAAGATCACGCTGCAATGCTTTGCCCAAATACGGTTCGTCTTGAAGTTCTTCTAATAAGACTCGTATACCCTTCTCAATTATAGGTGGAAGTTTCATGATCTGGTTTCTAGCCATTTCTGAATAAGTCAGCTTCATTTTTCAAATACCTGTTTATGAGTATAGGTTTTGCCTTGATCAAAACATTCTTGAGCATCATTGAGATTTTGAACAGTTGCTTGGTTACTTAAAATATCAAGTGTTTCCATCAAACCTTCGTATTCATCAGCACTCATAAGCACACCAGCAGCCCTACCTTCCTTCGTAATAATAATAGAAGAACCATCACTTTGAGCCTTTTTAATAAGCTTCATCAGGTCTTTTTTGACTGTTGTAATTGGCAAAATGGTTTTTAATGAGAACATAATAACACCCCTTTAAAGATCCTTAATAGAACACCTTATAAGGGTCTTTATATCAATATTTATCTATAAATATCTTTTCTGTGCCCTATTTTTAGTATTTTAATAATGATTTCATTATCAATAATTTCATAGATAATACGATAGTTTTGAACACGAATTCTAAAAATACTAGAGAAACCTGTTAGTTTACGGCTGCCTTTTGGAAACGGATCAAAACTTAACCCGCTAATAGCAGATAATATTTTAGGTATGATTTGTTTTGATATTTTATTCAGAGATTTTTGTGCTGTACGGGTAAAATGAATTTTATATTTTCCCATTTTTTTCTAGATCCTTTATTACTTTTTCAAAGCTTACAGTTGGCTCTGATCTCAATTGTTTAATTTCATTAGCATCGAGAATTTCTTCAAGCTTATCAACAATAGCCTCTTCAACAAAATAGCGAAGCTTTACACCCATTTTTTTGCATGTAGTTTCAATGGCTTGTTTGATTTGAGCATCGATTCTTGTAGATAGTTGTGCATCCATAATATATCTCCTGACTATATTATAGCATAAACTAGCTAAAACTAGCAATTTCTTTCAAATAAAATAAATCGGCTCTTGCAGGAGGGGGTTGGTAAATAAATTAATTTATCTCGTCATTCGTGGACAATCAGCCATGGAGCCATTGAGGTTTGAGGTTCTAAAACGAGCAAATCCAAAATCAGCATAAAAACTACCATCACCAGCAGAATTTGTGGATCCCACTTGTAAAGATAACCTGATATCATCCCAAGTGGAAATGCTGCGACTATCTATTTGATCAAGATCACACGAAGTTGTTGCTCCAGGGCACTCCATATTATCTTCAGTTAGTTTGATATAGTTCTCACCATCAATGCTGATATAGGTTGTGAGTTTATTGCTATATGATGTTTGGCAAATGTAGAAGTCCTCATACGTGTCTTCTGTATCACCAAGATCACCTGAGGAATCAGGAAGACCGAAAATAAATTCATCACCTGTATTTTCCAAATATACTGAATTCCAACCTGTTAAGGGTACATTCCCATTATAGCCAGCCATAATGCCATTGAGACCATCAAAATCTGAAGGGGTCATTTGAACAAGGATAAGATCAATAACACTACCAGATGTTGCCAAAGTATCGAGGCTATCTACATGAACAGCAAAAGCACCTTCCTTCTCGCTGGAAATGACAAGATCATAATAAATGTTGCGTTCATCATCTCCAGTACCAGCATCAAGTACTTTTAATCTAAGATTATCACCAGTTGCGGAAAATTCATAATCACTAGCATCACCATCACCATAATCTTGTATCCAACAATCATTGCTATCAACTGTATCGGCATCTTCAAATTCATTATCTGCTGAGTTGAAGTAGGTTTCATAGTCTTCATAGCCTGTCATAGACAAGATGACTTGATAATCAGTGGGGGTATCACAACCTTCAACAGAAGAAATCGTTACCGTACAACTAGTACGCCCACCATTCATGGTACAATCGCCTGTTTCAACATTCACATCATCATCTGATTCTGTCGTGACTGTTGGTGTAATAGACGCGGCAATGGCTGCAGAAAAATTAAAGGTCACATCAACCGTGCCACCAGCATCATCTATAATTGTGGTTTTCGTAACAGATGTAATGGGGGCTTCTTTTGATGTTGTAAAAGTTTCTGTTGTATCAGCAATGCAATCACCAGCTGAATCTGTAATACCAGCAACCGTTACTGTATAACTCTCACTCGCATCAAGTTCATCATGACCACAGGTTAAACGTCTGTTCGTACTGTCATAACTAACGGAGGAACACAGAGAATCTCCTGTGCCATCTTTTTGCAGCTTTATCAGATTAAGCCAACTTAAAGGTTCTGTAATCGCTGCTGAAAATGTAGCAACAATGGTTTCTTCAAGAGAAATAGCTGTTGCTGTTGACGCAGGACTAATGGATACGGTCACCGCTGTACTGACACCGCCATCGCCATCATCATCACTATCACTATCAGAACTGCCACAACTACACTCTATATGCGCCAGCGATATGAGCAAGATACAAACACAGAAAACACCCATTACGCGATAAATAATTTTATTCATAAAAACTCCTTGCCGCAACTCTCTAATCACTTAAGCGGCTATAAACATTATAAGCACGTCGCAACCCACCACTCTGTAGGCATGCAAAAAAGTTCGCATTCACACCCACAGCCAGTACAACAAGTGTTAGCGGCAACAGTTCCTTCATAGCGACAACGACAATTAGTCACACAGGAATTACAGTCTGTTATTTCACCGCAAGCACCACCGCTCGTTGTTGTTGTGCCATCGCTCACACCACTGCCACCAATATAAGAACTATCACTTTCTGTGGCGGCGTCATCTTCATCTGTTCCTGTAACGAGGCAACTATCAATAGAGTCAGCATCACAACTCACAGAAGCAAGACAGCTGACCACGGTTGCATCGGTTGAACCACAAGCGGAGATACAACTAGCCTCTGTTATAGCGTCACCATCTGAATCCAACAGACTCATACTACAAGTATCATAAATATTAGAACACATATCTGTGCACGTTGTGGTTGTATTGTCACATGACGTAGCCGCCTGTGAATGAGGCAGGTAAAAACAAAACATCAAAAGTGATAAGAAAAGAAAAATAGACTTTTTGAACATGGATACCTCCATAAAATACATGAATACATAAATACATGAATACATAAA
>JAHJDR010000334.1 GCA_018812345.1 bacterium
GTTTTTCTATCAAGAGTTTATTCAAGTTTAGCAAATAAATATGGCCTAATTGTGCTTCTCAAATATAGTCAGCTTTTATCAGTATTAGCCTCTTTTGTTCTGTTAGCAGGTGTTTATTATGAAATGAATTTATTAGCCATCATTGGCTTTATCTTAGTAACAAGTTTTTCACTAACATTGCGGTCAATGTACCCATCATTATTAAATTTAATTACTAAAGATAAAACAATGTTGCTAAAATCACTAGCTGATTGGAAAATTGTTCTCTACTCAGCATACATCGTTGGTACAGGCCTAGGTGGATTGTTATATAATTATATATCTATTAATTTGTTTGTTGTTTTTGATGCGGCAACTTTCTTTATTTCTTTTCTTTTATGGGCTTATGCTTCACGTGATATTGATAAGCATTTGATGCTTAGTACACAAGTCAAATGGTCTCTGAAACAATTTTCAAAAGCATTTTTCTTGCCTCTAAACCTGGTAATCTTTTTTAAAAAGATATGCTATGGGTTTATTAATCCCATGTTTGCTGTTATTCTTTTTGAAAAATTCCATCAATCAACTGCTAAGTTTGGTATTTACTTTTGCTTGATGGGTTGTGTTGGACTTGTAGCTTCCAAAATAGGGGGCCGTATAAAAGTTTCTTATAACTTTTGTTTGATAACAAGTTTTTTTGAAAGTTTATTTGCAATACTTTACTTAATTGCAAATTCTGTTTTTCTTTCCGTAACATGTTTGTTGTTAGCCGTTTTCTTTATGGTTTTAGCAGATATTAGTGTGCAAACACTCTACCTAACTAAATACAAAAAAGAGGGATCTAACAATCTCAGTAGTATTTTTGATGCTGTTACCAACGGGGGGCAATTAGTTGGTTTCGGTGTTTTTATGATTATATCACATTTAAATGTTTTTGTTATTAGTACAGCCAGCGTAACTTTCTTTGGAATAGTAGCTCTTATTCTAATAACTTTGGCAAAATTCGATAAAAACATATTTGATGAAAGTGAATTTTTAAAGAAGGTTGCATAGATGCTATGGAGAGTATTACTATTGGATTTAGATATTCTAGGTTAGTAAATACAGACTAATAATCTGTTGTAGGTACAGAGCCATCATTTATGAATATGAGTTATCATTCTAATATCCCAAAATACTATGCATGCAAGTTTTTTAGGACGTTGTCATTTTGGCTTCCTATTATGACATTGTATCCACTGTCTAAGGGGTTAAATCTAGCTCAAGTTGCCTCTCTTGTCGTTATTCAATCACTTGCACAACTTATATTTGAAATTCCGAGTGGCGCTATTGCTGACTTCTTTGGAAGAAAAAACACTTTAATTATAGCTGGTGTTTTTCGTGCTGTATACATGGCTGTGATATTATTTGGCTTTGGTTATGGAGCTTTTTTAATTGGTTGGATGTTTTATGGTATAGCAGAAGCCTTTGAATCTGGTTCTGATGCCGCTTTTGTTTATGATACGTTGAAGGAATGCGGTAGAGAAAATGATTATCAAAAAGTAGAGGGTAGAGGTTTTTCATTCACAATACTAGGTTGGGGTGCGGGAGCTTTTTTTGGCGGATTCATAATTCCTCATTCTTATGATTTAGCTGTGTTATTAAATATAGTCGCTGTATTAATTTCATGTATAATTAATTTTACTTTTAAAGAGCCTAAAAGAGAGAGTAAAACAGCATCAAAAAATTATATTTCACACATGAAAATTGCTACCAGTTTTGTTTTTAAGCATAAACAGCTTTTGTGGTTAACCTTATTATTAGGTGGAATGACGGGTGCTATGCAGCTTTCTCATCTCTTTTTTCAACCTTATATGTTAGAAGCTGGGTTAGATATTAAATATTTTGGTTTGATATATGTATTTTTTCTTGGAACAACATCGCTAGTATCTGCTTATTCGCATAGAGTTGAGAGGTTCTTGGGCTCGAAGTTGTCTGTTGTTATCATTCCAACATTATTGGGTTTGAGTCTTGTTCTTAATGGCTTGCTTGTTAACTTTGTTGGTATTGCGTTTATTTTTCTTAATCAATTCGTTTTTGGGTTTACAAGGCCTGTTGTTTTGAATGTAATAAACAAACTTGTAACTTCCGAAAAGAGAGCAACTGTTATTTCAATTTCTGGCTTTCTTAATGGTGTTATAGCCCTTTTCGGACCTGTATTTGGCTATTTTGGTGATCTCTATTCTATTGAGATTGCCTTATTATTAGAAGGAATTGTTGTTTTAATTATGGGGACGTTCTTTGCAATTATGATACTAAA
>JAHJDR010000335.1 GCA_018812345.1 bacterium
ACTAAAGACTAAAGACTAAAGACTAAAGACCACAGTCTAGAGAGCAAGAATTGGAGGGGCTTAAATATGGGCGATATACAATCAACAGGACAAGTGGGCACACAAGAAGTGTCCCTGCATCAACAAGGCTATGAAATTCCAGCTACCGAATACCGTGATCGGATAGATGCCGTACGTAACTATCTTGATGAAAATGGTCTCGATGCCCATGTCGTTTCATCAGAGATTGCTCTTCAATATCTCACAGGCGTGGATTTTTATCCTTTAGAAAGACCGTTTTTTATGGTTATTTTTCGGGATCAAAGACCACAACGATTGTTAATCCCGATAATGGAAGGGACTCATTTTCAAGGCCAACTCCAAGCAATCGGACTGAATAATGTCTCTGTTCTCACGTATGATGAATATTTGGCAGAACCCGGCCACTGTTGGCAAGATCAAATGACAACCTTACTCGCTAATACAAATCAAATTGCCATTGAGCCCAGTCTTCCTAGTAATCGTGCCCAAGCAATTAAAGATACTGTTGCTGGCAATACGGAAGCACAAGTAACAATGGTTGATATCACAGGGCAACTCCGCATGGTTAAAAGCGATAATGAAATTGCTCTCATACGCCAAGCGTCTGATTATGCTGTAAGTGGCATGGATAAAATCTATGCTAAATCTTATCCCAAAATGCCTATCATTCAAATTTTCAGTTATGGGAAAAAAGTATTACAAGATATGATCAAAGATTTTCACCTGCAGGGCGTGTCTCCTTCAGCCATTCATAACTCAGCCCTGCTTGCCTCATGGCCAGATGACATGAGCGCTGATCCGCACTACATCCCCAAATTTACAGACCGGATAGAACGGGGTGCCATCCATATGTCATTCATTGAATTTGCCGGTTACTATTCTGAACTTGAAACAAAAGTAGAACAAAAAAATGCCAGCCCAGAAGAAAAATATTATTATGATCTCATGATGCAATCTAGAGAAGCAGCTTTATCAGTTTTAGGTCCTGGTGTAATAGGATCAGATGTGGATGCAGCCGCAAAAAGTGTTCTTTACGATGCTGGCCTGAGCTATGAACATATCCTTCACCGCACAGGTCATGGACTGGGTTTAGAACACCATGAAGCGCCATTTTTAGTTGCGGGTGATCATACAGTATTAGAGCCTGGCATGGTTGTGTCTATTGAACCTGGTATTTATATTAATGGACGCAGTGAAGAAGTAAGCCAAGGTGTTTATGTGCCTATCACTGATGATGTATGCCTACCAGAAGATGATTGTCCCGGAGCTGGCGGCTACCGCCATTCGCATACCTACCTCATTACAGAGGACGGTTACGAAGACCTCACTCCTTTCACAACAGACTGGCAGGATGTGACTACATATAAAGGTGGTATTGGTCCCAGAATAATGGGAGCTTTAATTGGAAGTGCTTTGAAATTTAAAGACTATGAAGACTTAACAGCTAGTCCATAAAAGCACCTTATCAGTGCTCTGTGCTCAGTACTCTGTGGTTAGAAAAAAAAATTCCAGAGCCTGTCTCATGACAAACTCTGGAACTTCTTAACCTTGGCACTCCGGATCTCCGGCCCTATTTATTCATACGTAGGCATCTCAAAATCACTACCATCACTAGCAATCAAATCATCTGTATCAAAGTATTCTTTTGTTTCAAAATCAGCAGCTATTTCTGGTGATAGTGTGAAAGGAAATGTGGCATTACCCCAGGCATAAGCTGTTTCATAGTCTGTACAATTTGATTCAGCAGCAGGACTGGGAAGTTCTGACTCAGAACCTTCGAGACAAAAGTAATCATCACCTGTAGAAGCGTCAATGTTAACCATATCTGTACTAACCTTAAAGATGGCATATTCATCATCACTATAACCACCACGTCCCATGGTTGCTGTTGAACCAGACCACACAGAATCATCATCATTGATACTACGATCATATTTGATCACACTAAAATCACCCACGCCATCCATTGTTTTTCCTTCCGCATCAAGCTCTACACGACCTGTAATACGACTGCGACTTTTAAAATACACATCATCAGCTGTATCAGCTGTTTCATCAACACCCACATAGAGAGTCGCTTGGTTGTATTGAAGATCAAGATAGGCAATGGAAGCAACTGTGTCTTCCTCCTCATCATCCGCATATTTGAGTGAACTTGATGTTGGGGCTTTATCTTCATAATAAGTGGCCATGATCACTGAGAGTATATTTTGTGTGTTGCCACGTGTTTCTGTATAGTTCGGCGTTTCATGCGAGCTATCAATCATGTTGGCAATACGCACAACACCATCACTATCCTGGCCATAAATGGTCACTGAATCATAGGAAATAATACCACTATCTTCATCACCATCGCTGGTGTATTCATACACACAGTCAAAGTAACGATCATCGCTCGTGCCATTATCTATTTCACCATAATAGGCCACTTCGATGGTATCACCTTCATTCAGTTCTGCTGTCGTGCTACAATCCATATCTGGATCCATATCAAATATCTCAGACATGGTTCCTTCAAAACTATCTAAAAGAACGCGAATTTTAGTCACTACCTGTGGCTCTTCATCAGAACTACCAAAGATATCTGTAATCACATAGGCATTGTTGCCGTCCAAATAATCAGACCAGAGATCAGAATCACCATAGGTTACATATTTAAGATCTGCTGTTAAAGAAGCATCAACTAACGCTGAAGAGATTTCTGGAACAAGTTCATAAGCGACTGTTTGAAAATTTGTAGCTAATGTGGCTGTATCAACACCAGAGTTTGTTGAACCTGTTTCCGTGCCTCCGGCACTGCTGCCTCCACCACAACTTGTAATAAGAATGGTTAATACAAAAATAAAATAAATAGTTAATTGTCTCATAAATCCCCCTAATTCGGTTTCCGTTGTTCGTTGTCCGTTTATCGTGAAAAAATAACGGATAACGGTCAACGGTCAACGGAACACGACTTTGTTACTGGATAAAATTGCATGTTTAACTGAACCACTTCTTCTGGTTCTGTATCTGCAGAAACCATTGTGAGAATTTCTTTACGAAAATCTCTCAGTTTTGTTTTTAACTCTTCAATACGATCTCGTTTTATGCCCAATGTTAATGTGCTCACATCACGATGCTCTGTCGACAATTTGTCCATAACAGCTTTAGATAATTCTAAAATACTCTTATGGTAATTATGCACGACTAATGATGTAAGCTCTGGTCCTGTTGATACAATAGAGCTCGTTTGTTGCCATTTACCATCACTTTTTTGTTTAATAAAACCCAATTCCTCTAAAAGCTCAATGGATTTTGCACATAAGCCTTCTGAAACATGCGGGTATATTTTATGTGATAGCCACTGAGCTGTGCCATCAAAGTCAGGAGAACAAACAAGTTCACGCACAACAGGATGGTACCAGGTAGAATAGTATTCATATTGTTTTTTCTCGATAGGTTTTAATTCATTAAATTTTTTGGATTGTAACAATTGTTGGTAATAAAGATTTTGTTCCTCATGGGTTTTGGCTTGGTTAAAGAAAACAAGATTACGAAAAAAATCTTGTTCTTGTTTATTCAAACCTAGACCAATCATCACCTTGGCAAGACTTTGTTCTGTAAGATTTCGCTGTCCTTTAATTACAAGCATTAAAAAATTGCTTGTACTAAAACCTGCTTTTTTAGAAAATTGTCGATAAGAAAAGCCCCCATTACCCTTTTTAGCCTCTTCATACCAATTCTTTAAATACGTACGATAGTCTGAATATTCAAAAACACTGATGTTAGATTTCTGTCTTCCCATAAAGAATATTCTACGCCTATCACGACCTCGTTACAAGCATAAAAACCTTTTTTCGTGTTCAGTTGAACACATTTGTTTCTATATTTGCTTGTTTTTAATATGTTATTTGCTTATCGATACATCGAGTAATCTTGTTTTTGAACACATTAGCTCCCCGTGCCGGAGTTCCAGAGTGCCAGGGTATTTAGTCGCTAGACGATAGACGCCCTTAAGCCCTAAGCCTTAAGCCTTGCGCCTATTTTACCCTGGAACCCTGGAACTTCGGAACCCAAATCCCCCCAAGACCCCTTTACAAATCCCTTCATTACTTATAATGACAAAGCACAAAAAAATTATCTTGGATTCAGCTTTCAGCTACCCACGCAGTACGCAGTACGCAGTACGCTGTACGAGGCTCGCTGAACGCTGTATGAAAATATGAGTGTTCTCGCCCAAACAGAATTAAGAAAACTATTAAAAGAAGGTGTTATTAAGGTTGAGCCTTGTGAAGAATCCCAAATAGGTCCCGCTTCCATTGACTTACACGTAGGTAACACCTTTCTCGTTTACAAAAAAGCTCGTGGAATTTGTCACGTCACTAATGATACCAATTTTGAAGACATCACAGAAGAATTAACAGTAGACGATTATTTTGTACTCATGCCTAGTGAATCTGTCTTGGCCTACACAAAAGAACGTGTCACACTCCCTGATAATATGTGCGGTCGCCTAGAAGGTCGCAGCCGTTTTGCCAGACTGGGACTACTCGTACACATTACAGCTAGCTTCATGCAACCAGGCATTTCTAATCGTCAAATTTTAGAAATGTACAATGCTAGTCAATTTCCTTTGGCTATTCATGCAGGCACACGCATTTGCCAATTTATCTTTGAATACACAGAAGGCACTGGCCATTATGATGGTCGCTTTGTGAATCAAGGAGAGGATTAGCTCAAAGGCACAATGTTTGGGCTTAAGGCGTAAGGCCTAGGGCTTAAGGTAATTTATTTTGAATTTAGATATTGCTGCTTACATAGGTCTTGGTTGTTTGTTGTTAGGATTTCTTTTAAACACAATGCATAAAATTGGGCGCGACTCTTATTTTTATAATGGACTCAATTTAGTAGGTGGTTTGGTGCTCGCCTATTATTCTTTTTGCATTAGCAGTATTCCTTTTCTCATTTTACAAATAATCTGGGCATTAGTTGCCCTCTGGGGAATTATTAAATTGATTTATAAGAAAAGGGCTTCGTTATGATGAATCAAAAATATTTAGGGAACCACACAACAATTTCCTACCTCAAACCAGAACAATGGCAACATATCCCGTATCTAAAAGACAACAATGGCGCCCTCCCACCCTTTGTTATTGCTGTTGGTGATGGTAGACGTTTAAACCTTGCCTGTGACGCTCTTAAATTAAAAGATGTTGTGATGCTTCATGAAGAAGGCGAAAAACATTGTGGCCCCAAAGGACGTAGCCGCGTTGAATCACTCATAGGGAGTTATGAATACAACAATAAAAAAGTGCCCATCATGATGGTAGAAACACAAATGGGTATGCCAGCCACAGAAATAAATTTACGTGAAACCATATCTCACTGTGCACAACAGTATAACTTACAGGACGCAACGTTTGAGACCGATGCTGTTTATGTCATTCGTGTGGGAACGGCTGGGGGCTTAAATGATCCCTCTTCTGATTCATATGATTTGCAAATTGGTGACATTGTGAATGTGACCTTTAGCATTGGCTGGGCTGGTACACTTATTGAATCTCTTGCCGGGCTCAATTATGCTTCTCAAGAGGTCATGAACACATTTAGAGAGGCCTGGATACAATCAGGTTACTCATTTACTAATGACAATGAATACCCTTCTGGAAAAAGCAGCCCTAAAATCATCCAAGCTATTAATACGGCCGCCCAAGACATGAAAATTAATGTGATTGAAGGCGGAAACTTTAGCAAAGATTCTTTCTATGCAGAAATTGATGAAAATCTTTTTATAAATTTAAGAAAAAAATATGATGTTATGTCCACAGAAATGGAACAGATGGCCTTGTTAAAACTCGTAATTGACTTCAAGAAGATGGGGATCACACTCAACACAGGCCTCGTTTCCGGTATCATCGGTGTTGTGCCTGGCTGGACCTTTGAAATAGGTGAAAAGGCTGAACAAGTGGAAAAAAATGCGTTGAAAGTTGCTGCACAGGCACTGTGGAATATTTGCTATCAGTGACCAGTGACTAGTGCTCAGTGCCCTGTGAAGAATCAACTGGACACTGAACACAAAACACTGGACACTAATTCAATGAAACCAAAACTATTCCTAGAAGACGTTGGTAAATTACACAAATCCCAAGCAGGCAAAAACATTTGGCTCGTTGAAAACTTGGCCAAACATGATTTATTTAGAGGAAGAAACTTGCCAAAAAAGATTTATGTGGTCGATTTTCCTGGACGCGGCATGGGACAAGAATTTCTTTTAGGTCGCCATATTTGTGGGCCCTTAAAATTTCTCATGATCCAACAAATTGGTCATAGCATGATCAGACTTTTTCGAAATCAATTTGAAGGCCGTGTGGGACAATTCGTTATTCTTTGGGGGGGCAGACCACTTGATTTATTAGCTGCTGATCCACCTCTCTATGATGACAATCTTATCGATACAACATACATAAAACTCACACGCGTGGAAGACCCTACTGTTAGTCGTGGTTGGCGTGTGGTTAAGAGCTCTGTTGTGGGTGAATTTTGGAAAGATGATACCTGGCTTATTATGGAAGAGTGCATTGCCTCTGGAAAAACCCTGCAATACTTTGTTAATGAAGCCTTTGAAGAACATAAACCTAAAAAACTTTTTATCTTTCCTGTCTGCGCTAGCTTAGAAGGCTTAGAAGGCATGAACACTGTTTGCAAAAATCATGGTGTGGAATTTGTGCCCGTACTCAACAGCGCTATTGTTCAAGTTGCTGAAGAAGGCGTACAAAAACCTTTCACTGATTTAGGTTTACAACCACAAACAATTGTGACCAAAGATTTTTATAATGCCCTTAAAGTACGCTACCAAGACAAACCACTTTGCTGGGTCGGTGACATTGGTGATTCTTTATACAAAACACATGAATATCTCTTAGAAACACTGCATGATATGGTTGCCCTTGATATGGATTTAACAAAAGAAAACTTCTCACAATGGAATCACGAGCTTTATTCAAAAGAATTTTTAAAAAAGCTCAAAGCCCGTGAACCTAAGTTGTATGAGAAGGTTATTTCACTCATTAAGTGATCAGTGCCCAGTATTTAGTGTCCAGTGAAGATAACCCACTGGACACTGAGCACTGGACACTGGACACTGGACACTGATTCATGCCCCTAATCAAACTCCAAACAAATATTAATCTAGAAAAATCCAAAGAAAAAGAAACCCTCGAAAGCCTCTCCAAACTCATCTCCCAAGAGCTTGGCAAACCTGAACAATACGTCATGGCAATTATTGAAAAGGCCTCGTTCATCATGTCTGGTGCTGGTGGAGACACAGCCTATGTAGAAGTAAAAAGTCTCGGTGCTTTGAATCCTGAAAAAAACACACAACTCTCAGAAAAAATCTGCCAACTCTTAGAATCCTCACTCAGCATCAGCCCTGTACGCGTATACATTAATTTTGAAGATGTAGAGCGATCGTGTTGGGGATGGAATGGGAAGACTTTTTAGTGTCTAGTGTCTAGTGTCTAGTGTCTAGTGTCTAGTGTCTAGTGTCTTGATTTGACTCATCTTTTTTCTTGTGTCACGCATAAATGATATTTGATACAAATTTATTTTTCCTGTATAATAATAAGTAAGATTAGGGGCTTCTTAGAAACCTTGGGTATATTTATTACCACTTAAATCAATCAGGGTTTAAGGTTTCAGATTAACGCTTGACGATAGACGATAGACGCTAGCACGTACAAAAGGGGGGCATAATGAATAATCGTGGTTTTACACTAATTGAATTAATATTAGTGATTGCTATTTTGGGGATTTTAGCAGTGGCTGCCATGCCTAAGATTATCTCAATTACTGAAACAGCGCATGAGGCTGTTATTGCGGGGGTGTTGGGACAACTGCAAGCAGCGACTATGTTGAAAGAAGCTCAGGATATGGCAAAGTTTAGTAAAGTCATGCCCATTGAAGCATTTGATTCGGTTGAAGCAGGAAAAAATTGTGATCTTGATAAACCATGTTTTGCAGATTTTCTCAAAGATCCTATTACAAAGCAACAGTGGACAAAGC
>JAHJDR010000336.1 GCA_018812345.1 bacterium
CCGCGTATTACCTGCATGCCAACATGATTCTTGGCGCGCTCTTCCAAAACACCTTCACGGTGAAAAACAAGATCCTCGGGGTATTTTTTTTGAGACCCCTCACAAACTGACTTTGCCAAAGCTTTGGCGGTACCTGACGGCGCATCCTTTTTAAATCTATGGTGTGCTTCTATAATTTCAATATCAAAATCCGAGCCCAAAGCTTTAGCAGCCTGCTTTACTAAATTCAAAACAACATTAACCCCTGTGCTCATATTAGGAGCCATCACAAGGGGAACTTTGGCAGCACATTCTTTGATAAAACGCTCTTGCTCTTCGGTAAAGCCTGTTGTGCCAATAACAACAGGTGTTTTATTCTTTGTTGCGAGCGAAAGATTCTTTATTGTCGCTTCCGGATACGAAAAATCAATCATAACGGCGACATTGTTTTCTAGCAAGGCAGCAACATCAGAACTAACCAGCACACCATTTTTTCCCTGTCCCGCATTCAAACCAGCATCTATTCCCAAAGAAGGGTTTTCTGCCATTTCGACAGCGCCCACCAAAAGAGAATCCTTATTTAAGGCAATAGCCTTGATAATTTCTTTTCCCATGCGCCCATTGGCTCCGGTGATGATAATATTTGTTTTCTTTGTCATAAAATATTTGCTGTCATCCCGACACAAGCGAAAACCCAGAAAGATCAAAAACGGGTTCCCTGCTTTCACGGGGATGACAACACTAATGCTAACGTCTATTCAATAAGTCCTTGCTCTCTTAAGACGCATCGTAATCGCTCTCTGTTTTCAGTGCCCATAGAAACCAAAGGCAGTCGATATTCTTCTAAAATCAAATTCATATCACTCAGGGCCGCTTTAACAGGAATGGGATTCGTTTCAAAAAACAATGCCTCATGCAAAGGTAAAAGTTCTTCATGAATTTGTTTTGCCAAGACCTCATCACCTTCTTTATATGCCTTGTATTGCAAAGACAACCTATCAGGCTTGAGGTTACACGTAACAGAAATGGAACCACGAGCACCTTTTTCGTAGAGAGCATAAGTGAGCGCATCTTCTCCTGACAACAAGATAAAGTCTTCTTTTGTATTTTGAATAATCTTTTCTGCCTGTTCGATGCTGCCACTCGCCTCTTTAATGCCAACAATATTTTCCAGCTCAGATAACCGCATTGTTGTTTCTGGCAACATATTAACACCTGTACGACTCGGCACGTTGTATAAAACAATGGGGAGCCCCGCTGCTTCAACAATGGCTTTAAAGTGTTGATATAAGCCTTCTTGCGTTGGTTTATTATAATAAGGTGTGATTTGCAAAGAGCCATCAGCCCCAACACGCTCACAAAATTTGTGAAACCTAATAGCCTCTGCTGTTGCATTTGAACCAGCCCCAGCAAGAACTTTTACGCGATGATTAACGTGTTCAACTGTAAGGGCAATAACATTTTCATGTTCATCATGACTCAACGTTGAAGACTCTCCTGTCGTGCCACAAGGAACAATAACTTCTGTGCCATTTTGAATCTGAAAATCTATTAAATTTTTTAAAGCTTTTTCATCCACATGGCCTTCTTTAAAAGGCGTCACAATGGCGACCATACTTCCTTCAAAGGTTATCATAATTCTTGAGCCTATGAGACCATGAACCTATGAGCCAAACACTATTGTGCTCATAACTTATAACCTCATATCGCTATACTGCCGTCAAAAACAGTTACCGCTGGGCCTGTTTTAAAAACACAGTTTGTCTTTTCCTCCCAGCGCAAATCTAAATCACCACCTTTTAGTGAAACCGTAATACAACGATTAGTAAAACCATTTAAAACACTGGCAACAGCAACAGCGCTTGCCCCTGTGCCACAAGCAAGCGTTTCACCAGAACCTCTCTCCCATGTTCTTTGTACAACAAGTTCCTTATCTACAACCTGAACAAATTCAACATTAACACCTTTTGGAAAATAGGGATCGTTTTGAATAACCGGCCCAACAAGGCCAACGGGATAAGAATCCACATCATTAACATAAACCACACAATGAGGATTTCCCATAGACACTGTCGTAATCTTAAAGCTCTTCAACGCGTCTGGAAGCACCTTGTCTAAATCAAGAGGTTCCCAAGAATGATTAACAACATCTACTGAGGGCTCGCCCATGTTAACTTCAACCCATGACGTTTCCCCTGTTGTTTTGGGATGGTTTATTATTATGGTGGGTTTAATAATACCGCCAAGAGTTTCAATAGACAAGGTGGTTTTATCGCTCAAATCGTGATCATTAATAAATTTTGCACAACAACGGATACCATTACCACACATTTCAACCGCACCACCGTCAGCATTATAGATGACCATTCTATAATCAGCTACCGCGCTGGAGCCAACCAACAATAATTGATCAGCGCCAATGCCATAATGACGACTGCAAATTCTCTTTGCAAAAAACGGCAGGTCCTGTGGCAATTCTTCTGTTAGGGCATTTACAACAACAAAGTCATTACCGGCACCATGCATTTTTGTAAACTTAATGGTCATTTTATTATGTGTTATACTCCTTAATTGTTTGCACAAATTTCTTCATGGAGGAAAAAGAATCATAAACGGCTGTTGGCTCATACCCGCAGCTAACCATACAGTCTGAACACTTGGGATTGTTAGCATGACCATACTGAGACCAGTTCGTACTGCTTATTAATTCTGCGTATGAAGGCGCAAAACCTTCTTCCAACAAGTAACATGGCTTTTGCCACCCAAAAACATTTCTTGTTGGCGCGCCCCATGGCGTGCAAACATAGTCCACATCCCCTTTTAAAAACTTTAAATAGA